>JBOIDM010000199.1:0-14259 GCA_050740575.1 Gammaproteobacteria bacterium | reverse complement strand
CCTTTGGGGCTGATCGACCCCTCTACGACCTTACAGGCGCTGGGCGCCTCAAATTGCATACAGTTATCGCATTGCTGGTCACCCTTTGGCTTATCCTGGTATTGGACCGACGCCTGGGCCGCCTTCGCTGAATATGCCTTTCTGCTCACGGGAATTACCGCGATTGCGGCGAGCGCCGCCATGCTTTTGAGCGCCGACCGGCGAGTGATTTTGGATTTATCGTTCATGGTGTTCCTCTTTGACTCAAATTCCGTTGACATTTTTGTGCAACGGGTTTTTCATCATATACGGGCGTTATCGTATTGGACACCGCCGCAGGCATTTGGCGTTTAGTTGTCACGGCGATTTGGCGTGCCGCAATCCCGCCGGGATCAGCCAGCGATCGAGCAGTACGAATCCGCCCTCGATAAGAAGCGCCAGCGCCGCAGCCGGAATCGCTCCAGCGAGCAGTACCGCGTTGTCGTTGACGGCGAGCCCCGCGACGATGCGTTCACCGTAACCGCCGGCGCCGATGAAAGCGGCGATCGTAGCGGTGCCGACACTGATCACCGCGGAGGTCTTGATTCCGGCCACAATCGAGGGCGTGGCGAGCGGCAGCTCGATCAAACGCAAGCGCGCAAAGGAGGGCAGGCCAAGGGCACGTGCGGACTCCTGGAGAGTAGACGGGATCGAAGTCAGCCCGCTGTGGGTATTGCGCACGATCGGAAGCAGCGAGTAGAGAAACAACGCTATAAGCGCCGGTAGCGTGCCGATGCGATTCAGGAGCGGGATCAAAAACGCCAGCAGCGCAAGCGCTGGAATCGTTTGAATCACGCTGACGACTGACAGGATGGGTTGCGCGGCTTTAGGTCCTCGCGCAGCCACGATACCGAGCGGCACTGCGGCAAGACATGCGAGGCCAAGCGAAGTCAACACGAGCGTCAGGTGCTCTCGGGTCAGTCGCCAGAAATCCCCGCCGAACAGAAGATCGCCGAAACTGCGATCCCGGCTCGCGGCGCGCGAAGGCGATCCTCCGTGCAAAAACTCCTCGGCGATTTGTGCGAACGCGCGGCCTTCGAGCTCGGCCGCGGCATTCATCTCGATCATTTCCGCCTCGGCAATCCGGCCTTCGAGACTCTGCAACGCGGCCCAGGTTTTTGGCCAACGCTGTGGCAGATCGGCGCGATGTAACAGCACGGCTTCGTATGCCGGAAACACCTTGCGATCATCGTGCAGCACGCGCAGCTGGTACTTGGCGATCTTCGCGTCGGTCGAGTAAATGTCCATAACGTCGAGGTCGCGCGCGGCAAGCGCTTCGTATGCAAGGCCGTGATCGATTGCGCGTGGCGCGGCAAACGGCAGCTCGTATCGAGTTTTGACGAGCGGCCAGCCGTCGTGGCGTTGCAGGAACTCCTGCGAGAGGCCCAATTCGAGCTTCGGGTGATCCGCGAGGTTCGAAATCGTGGCGATACCGAGGCCTTTCGCCTTTGCCTCCAGCATCGCGAGCGCGTAGTTGTTGGCAAAGCCGAAGGTGATACCGGCAGCAAGCCCGAGCGGCGCGAGCTTGCGATTGATTTCCGCGAGGCTCGCATCTTCTATCTTCAGCAACTCCCGGGCGATCGTCCCGGTATATTCCGGGTAGGCCACGACGCTGCCGGTTCGCAGCGCTGCGAACAAGATTGCCGTGTTGCCCAGACCTGGTTTGTGAAAAACTGGCGCCTCGCCCGCGCGCTGCGCGGTCTGGGTGACGACCTCACCCAGGATGTAAGACTCGGTGAATCGCTTGGAGGCAAAGTGGAGTGCCTCCTGTGCCAACGCAGGCGAGGCTGCGAGCGCCGCGACAAAGCCAATTATTGAAAACTGCGTAAACAAACTAATCACATCTCTAGCATCCGTTCGGCGAGGACCGAACGCTGGGCGCGAATGAATTCGGGCACGAACGGATCGGCCGGACGCTTGAGTAAATCGTCAAGCGCCCCCTGCTGCACGACCTCGCCATCACGCATGAGCACAATCTCGTCGGCGAAATACGCGGCCTCGTTCATATCGTGGGTGACGAAGACGACAGTCTTTCCAAGCTCGTTGAATATCCTCTTCAACTCAGCTTGCAGCTCGGCCCGCACGATGGGATCGAGCGCGCCGAGCGGTTCGTCGAGCAACTTGATCGGTGGATCGAGCATCAGCGCCCGCATGAGTGAAATGCGTTGCCGCTGCCCGCCCGACAACTGCTGCGGATAGCGCGCGAGCGCATTCTTAGGAATGTTTACCAGCACGGATAAAGATTCGACGCGCTCAGCGATCCAGTTCGCGGGGTGTTTTAGAAAACGCGCGAGCAAACTGACGTTCTGCAGCGCGGTCAAGTGCGGAAAAAGCCCGCCGTCCTGGATGACGTAGCCGATTGCGTGACGCGTCGTCTCGGTGTTGCCGGCGGTCAGTCCAACCCCGTTGATGGTTATACGTCCGTGGTCGTAGGGGATCAAACCCGCAATCAGCCGCAACAAGGTGGATTTGCCGCAGCCGCTTGGCCCGATCAACACCGTCGTCGCCCGCGTTTGGAAAGTGAGCGTCGTCGGCAGCAGCGCGGCTTGCCCGCCGAAAGTTTTCGAAATGTTCTCGACCGAGATCATGGGGCCCTCGATGAACAGCCATGATAGTGTACGGGCACATCGATGAGGAAGCGCGACGCTAACCCGACCATGATTGATTCGAGCAGCTCTATCCAAACCCAAGTGCCGGCGCGGCTGGACCGGCTGCCCTGGTCGCGCTGGCATTGGCTCGTCGTCATCGGTCTCGGAACCGTTTGGATCCTCGACGGACTGGAGATCACAATCGTCAGCGCTGTCGCGGGGCGCATCACCGAGCCTGGCAGCGGGCTCGTGCTTTCTGCGTCTCAGATCGGTTTTGCGGCTGCGGTCTACATTGCCGGTGCGGTCACCGGGGCATTGTTCTTTGGCTATTTGACTGACCGTTATGGCCGCAAAAGACTCTTTCTCATCACGCTCGCGGTTTATCTTACAGCGACCACGCTGACCGCACTCGCGTTCGACGCCTGGTGGTTTTACCTCTTTCGCTTTCTCACCGGCGCCGGTATCGGCGGCGAGTATGCGGCGATCAACTCTGCCATTGACGAGTTAATTCCCGCACGCGTGCGCGGGCGGGTCGACCTTATGATTAACGGCTCCTTCTGGGTCGGTACCGGCTTCGGCGCCGCGCTTTCAGTGGTCTTGCTCGATACGAACATTTTTCCCGCCAATATCGGTTGGCGGTTCGCTTTCGGTCTGGGTGCGATACTCGGGCTCGGCATCCTGCTCGTGCGCCGCAGCGTCCCGGAGAGCCCGCGCTGGCTATTTATCCACGGTCGTAAACAAGAGGCCGAAGAGCTGGTCACTACGATCGAGCAAAGGATCGAGGCGGAATCTGGCAGACCGCTTCCCAAACCGCAAGCGACGATCACGATTTGCCCGCGCGAGACGATCGGCTTCGTCACGATCGCGCGAACGCTGTTCACGCTCTACCCGAAACGCTCGCTCTTGTGCTTATCACTGTTTACCGGCCAGGCTTTCTTGTACAACGCCATCTTTTTCACGTATGTGCTCGTGCTGGCAACATTTTTTGGTGTGCCCTCGGGCGACGCGCCGCTCTACCTGATTCCGTTCGCGATCGCCAATTTTCTCGGACCCCTGCTGCTCGGACCACTGTTCGATACGGTGGGACGGCGCGTGATGATCTCTGGGACTTATATTCTTTCCGGAGTGTTGCTGACAATCACAGGTTATCTCTTTACTGAAGGTGCGCTGACTCCGTTGACTCAAACCGCGGCGTGGATGGTCGTGTTCTTTTTTGCATCGGCCGGGGCGAGCGCGGCTTATCTGACCGCCAGCGAAATCTTTCCGATAGAGACGCGAGCGCTCGCGATCGCTTTCTTTTACGCGATCGGGACTGGCTTAGGCGGCATCGCCGGGCCGCTCGTATTCGGGAATCTCCTTGAGGCCGCCGAGCCCGCAAACATACTCATCGGCTACCTGATCGGCGCCATTCTCATGATCGCCGCAGGACTGGTCGAAGCGTGGATCGGGGTAGATGCCGAGCGCAAAAGCCTCGAAGACATAGCCCGACCACTCACGGAGGTGCAGGAATGAGAGCGGCGCGGCCGAAGGCTCAGGACCTCGTGTTTGATACGGACGATCGGCCGTTGCGATCAAAAGGCGTTCCATTCCCTACCATCAACGCTTCCAAGGCTTTTACGTGCGCCTGCTGCTTAGCGATCAGGTTATCGATTAACGGCCTCATTTCACTTGGCGTGGGCACAGCTCGCAACAGCCCTCGATAGTCTTGGAGGGCACTCTCCTCGCTCTCCTTCAGGGCCCGCAGCCCGGCCTTACTGCCAAATAGGTTAGCATCGCTAAAGAGCTTAGCGCTTTCCGTGCCCAAATTGGACCCCATGCCCCATGCATGTGCGCCATTGCCTGGCGGCGCATTCAAGCGCTCGATCTCCTTTCCGAGTTGCGAAGCAGCCTGTATATGGTCGACAAGGATGTGGAATAAGGTGGGTAATTCCGGGTCTCCGTGAAGAAGCTTCCACTCTTTTTCTCCAAGGGCCCGTTGATAGGTCTCGACCGCCGACAATTCGGTCCGCAAAAGATGGTTAATCTTCCGTCGGTTCATAGTGACCTCCGGACTTGCCTCTTAATCCGTATATGCTGATATCGAACGTTCGGCAACGCTTGTGCCAAACGCCGCACGTCCGGTTATGGCCACTTTTTCAATGAGATAAACGAGTTCGCTTACAGCTTGAGCAAGGCTCCGAAGACGCTGCGTCGGGAAGACTTACCGGGGCCTCCGTAAGCTTTACAACCCGTTAACGCGCGGGAGATTCCCTGGTCAACCTGATAAAGGGAGTGACAGGCGATGGTAACGGCGAATTGCATGGCTGGGATCACAGCCAACAGGTTGGCGAACGGCCTAACACAGCTTTCAGTCGCCTTTTCCTAAGTTGCTGCCACTCAGCGCTTCATGGGCCTTTGCTCGGACTACGCGAAGCCACTTTCGCGCCCAGGCGAATTCCGCGGCGAGGATCGCCAAGCCTGCGGGTATCACCAGCAATCCCGGACCGGGAAGCACGAGCATTGCAATCCCAAGAAGTAATACCGTCGTGCCCACGACAAAGATCATTACACGCCGCGCCAGCTTGAGAGTCAGCACGCTCTAGTTCCCCTATAGCGCGCCTTTGAAAATGTCATGCTCTTGGGTGCCCAATAAGGTTGAAATACGCCCACGATGTCTTTCCGGTTTTGCGAATACCAGAGGTTACCCAGATGGCCGCCACGAGGATAACTTTTTACCCGGTCACCCAATAGCCCCTCGAGGTAGTCGAGATCTTCGCTAGACACTAAAAAATCGTCCCGGTTGTGCATGATAAAAACAATTGCTTAACTCAGTGTCCGTAGTTACTTGACCACAACAAGTGCAATCGGACAGTGTGCAAGCACGTTGCTCAGCAACCACGCGCGCGAGCCTCTCGGGATCGTCTCTGCGGTAAAAACATTGTAACCCGCGCGCGCCACCATCCCATCAGGGAGCTCGATGCGCGTGTCTTGCCAGACCGTTGGTCCCAAGGGCAGGGCCGCGGGATCCTTCATCAATACCGCATAGAGGCGAGGAGCGACGGCGATGATCGTCTCCTCGCCGCATTGCCGGGCGAACGCGCAGACGTGCTCCGATTTGCTACCGGAAACGCTAAGAGGAACGTAAGACCCGTTGCGAAACAGCTCGGCATGGTCCCGGCGCGTCTTCAAGGTCTTCCAAATCAGGTAAAGCTTGATGCGAGCGTCTTCGAGCGATTCGACAAGCGTGCGGACCTTGGCGGCGAGCCTCCCGCGGGTTCCGGACATGTGATCCTTGAGTTCCGCCAACAACGCTTGCCGGTGAGCATAATCGACCGGTCGGCGGTTGTCGGGGTCGACCAGGCTAAAGTCCCAAAGCTCGTTGCCTCGATAGAGATCGGGGACGCCCGGGACAGTGAGTTTCAGGAACGTCTGCGACAGACTATTGAATAAGCCGAGGCGTGCGATCCTCTGTTGAAAGGGGAGGAACTGCGCGAGAAACAAGTTCTTTTCCGAACGCTCTAGGAGCGCGCGCACGAAGGCGCACAACCGCACTTCGTAGCCCGCATTCGGACTCGTCCAATTCGTCTCTTCCTTGGCCTCGCGCGCCGCCTTGATCAGGTAGCCTTCGATACGGCGACAAAAGTCTTGGTACGCAGCGTCGTCCAAGTCGCCGAGCGGCCAGATGCCGGTAAGGGTTTGGTAAATCGCGTACTCGGTATTCCGGGAAGGCACAGGCTCACCATTGACCCGCCCGCGCCGGCTTCGGTTTAAACGCGACCATCGCCGTACCTGCTCCCGCCATTCCTCGGCGAGCTCCGAGATCGCGTTGATGCGTGCGCGCACGTCTTCGCTGCGCTTGCTATCGTGCGTAGAGGTCGCGAGCAGCGCGTGGGGCCAGCGTTTGGCGCGCTCGAGATTTGCGGCATGAAATGCCGTCAGTGATACGCAAAAGCGCCGCGGGTCGCCGCCTACCTCGTTGATCGAGAGCAAGCGGTGGTAGCGGTAGCAGGCGGTGTCTTCGAGCCCCTTGGCCATCACCGGTGCCGTGAACTGCTGCAGTTGCATCGCGAAGCGCGTTACGGCCTCTTGCAGGGACGCGTCCTTATCTTTAAAGGCTCTACGCAACAGTACTTCCCGAATGAAGTCGAAGATACTCGTATCGACCGCGCTGCTTCTTTTCCTCGCTCGCGAGACCGCCCAGTCCACGTACCGCTCATCCGCCGCCGTTATTTGCCTGTCGCTCACATATGTTCGGTAGACAGGCATCCAGGCGACGATCTCGGCCAAGGCGTGCCGCAATTCGTTGAGCGTGAAATCCCGCGTGTACCAGTCGGCGTTCGCAATTCGCTCCAATTGGTGTGCTAGAACGTTGAGCTCGGAAGCAAGCGCGTGTTTCATGATACGTTTCTTGCAGTCGTAGAGGAGCTCATCGAAGTCCACACGCTCCCGGACGATGGCATGGTAGAGGCGCGTGAGGGGCTGTTCTCCACGAGGATCTATGAACAGTCCATTGAGGAGGTTCGCGAAGTCGTATCCCGTGCTGCCTTCGATCGACCAATCCTCCGGGAGGTGCTCGTGCGCGGCAAGGATCTTTTCGGCAATCGTATAGATGCCTCGCGCCGAAGGCGCACCGCCAGCCCTGGCCCCAAGCGCTTCCGCCGTGCGGCAACGCAGACTTCTAAAATAGCCGGCGGGGTCATAGAGTCCGTCGGGGTGATCGATCCGGAGACCGTTAACGTGCCCAACGCCCAGGAGATCGAGCACGAAACGGTGGGTGAGATTGAACACCTCGGGATCTTCCATGCGCAGTGCGGCGAGATCGTTGACATCGAAAAAACGGCGATAATTGATTTCCACGAAGGCTACATGCCAGTCCGCGATGCGGTAGGGCTGGGCTTCGAGAAGCTCGTGCAGGAGCTGGAACGATTCGGGTTTGCCCGGTGTCCCGTTATAGTCGGCTACGGCGTCCTCCAGCGCCCGGGCGATCGTGAGCTCGGCGGCACACAGTCTGGCGAGGCGCTGCTTATGGATCTCCTTATCACGGTGGCGTTCGGCGATCTTGTCGGGGTGCGTATCGGCGCGTAGTGGTAGGTGCTCGAATGCAGTAATCACGCTTTTGAGCTCGTGCAGGGCTGCAGATTCTGGCCCGAGCTGCAATTCGATCACCGTGAGCCGCCGCCGCAGGAGGCGCGGGTACTCGCGGGGATCGAGCGGAAGCCGGTGCTCGAAATAACTCACAAAAAAAGCACCCGCGGTAGCATCGAAGTGCAGCACCAGCTCTCCGCGCTCGAGCGCGCTCCCGTAGCGATCGCCTAAGATGGGCAACAATACCTTGCCGCGCAGCTCTTCCTTGAGCGGCGCCCAATCGATATCGAAAAAGCGCGCAAAACGCGAGGCGGGGCCGTTTTCCAATACGTCGAGCCACCACGCGTTGTCGCTCCCCATGACGCCCATGTGGTTCGGGACAAGATCGAGGATCAGCCCCATCCCATGCACCGCCAAGGTATCGCAGAGATGTTCGAAATCTGCGCGGCTGCCGATCTCGGGATTAAGCTCGTCATGGGCGATGATGTCATAGCCATGCAGACTACCCGGACGGGCCTTGAGGAGCGGTGAGGCGTACCCGTGGCTCACACCCAATTCGCTCAGATACGGAACGAGCGCGGTTGCCGCGCTAAAGGTGAACGCGTAGTTGAATTGCAGGCGGTACGTCGCGCACGGGATCGGGATCGCCGGGCGAGCGCGCTCGGTGGCTGCCTCCGTGGGGCCGGGAACGCCCGGCGGCGCGCCGCTCCGCATTTCGCGCAATGCCACCGACAGCGCAATGAAGCGCGGGTCGCTGCCAAGGTGCTCGATCACAGCCTGGAGCTTTCGGCACCAGTTGGGGTACTGGTCAGTCGTAGTGGGGAGGTTGACCTGCTCGATCTGCCCGAGAATATCCTCCAACTGCACCATCATCACTTGCGCCGGGCTCGCCGCAAGAAAAGCGTGGAAAGCGCCGCAGAGATCGCGCGTGAGCGTGGGACACCCGGCCGGATCGACCGAGACGCCTTCGGGCAACAAGCCCTCGCGCTCAAGGGCGAGGAGCAAACGCGCCCGATCTTGCGAGCGGGAGACGATGCTTGCCTGCTTGACGGCGTCGCTAGGGTAGAGCCCGAGCTCCGCGCGCATCCTCAGATCGTGGCCCTGCCAATAGCCCGCGAGTGTCGGCAAGTCATGGGTACCTACCGCGACCAGAGCTTGAGCTGGATATTCATGGGGGGGCCGGAAATCGCCGCCCTCGTCTTTTTCGAAATACAGCAGTCGGTAGGAGAGCACCCCGAGGTGTCCGAGGGCTACGCGCACCTCCTCCGGCACCGTGCCTAGGTCTTCGCCGATGATTAGGCAGCGATTGCGGTGACTCTCCAGCGCGAGGATCCCTAGCAGATCCTCGAAAGGGTAATGCACATAGGCTCCGGTCGTTTTCCCGCCTTCGCGGTGCACCCAGAAAAGCCGCATCAGGCCCATCACGTGATCGATGCGTAGCGCACCGGCGTGCCGCGCGTTGTGCCTTAGGATCGCAATGAAAGGGGCGTAGGCGGCCTCGCACAGCGCCTGCGGGTTGAACGGCGGCAGACCCCAATCCTGGCCGTGCGGACTATGCTCATCGGGCGGTGCCCCGATCCGAGCGTCAAGGGCGTAAAGCGATTGATTGGCCCAGGCTTCCGTCCCAGCGGGATCGACGCTGACCGGTAAATCCAGGTATAAACCTACCCCGAGGCCAAGCTCGCGGCAGCATCGGCCGACAGCCCCGAGCTGCAAATCCGCCTGCCACTGCAGGTACTGGAAATATTGCACCCGCGTGTTGTTCGATACGGCGAACCGCTTCACGGCCCCTGACTCGGGATCGCGATACGCCGGTGGCCATACCGGCCACCCCCAGATGCTCATGTCCTCGCGGTGAAAATGTTCTTGTAGCGCTTCGAATACGGCGTGCAAATAAAGCGGCCTGCCTTCCTGCGATTCGAAGGCACGAAACGCACGCGCCCGTTCGGTGTCGTAGGCGAGATGATGCTCGCAGAAATGGCGGTAAAGCAACTCCAGGATGGCGAGCTTGGCGGCGGCAACTTCGGCGTAATCGACTAGCTCCGCCGCGCGCAAAGCTTGCACGCGCGCCTGAAAACCCGGCGAGCGCACCCGCATCTGGGCCGGCTCGCACTCCTGAAAATCAGCGATTGCCTCGACATCGAGGTACAACACGTTCAGAAAGAGCCGGCTCGACGGGCTGTAGGGGCTTTTATGTAGCGGGTTATGCGGGAAGAGGGCATTGAGCGGGTTACAGCCGATGATGATGCTGCCCGCCTCGGCCCAGAGATCCACCATCTGCTTGAAATCGGTGAAATCGCCGATCCCCCAATTGCGCTCCGATCGCAGCGCATAGAGCTGTAGCGCCGGCCCAAACACGCGCCCGCCGGCCGCGAGTGCAGGCGGTGTGTAACAGCGATCGGGGGTGACGATAAGTGCTGTTGTGGCGAGCGTGGCATCGGCCCGACAGAGTGCGAGCCGGTGATAACCCAACGGAAGAGGAAGAGGGATGCTGAGCATAGAGGCGCTGAACGACTCACCTTCGAATGTATGTCGTTCGATCTCAGCCAGATCTGTCGAGCGGAAGATACCACTGTGCTCGGCGCCATTCTCCTCGATGAATCGCCAAGCGAGTTCTTGTGGTGCCATGCCCGCCGGCAGCCGCACCGCCACGCGTGCGGGCAGCGCCGACTGTTTGATGACTTGTACCGCTGGCAGTAGCCGTTGCCAGGTTCGAGCCTCCTGCGCTCGGAGTGCCGCTTCGATCGCGGCATCGCTACTCACCGGGATCCCCATGGCGGCGAGCAGCGCACGTCGGGTCGCATCGGAGGTCGGGTGATAGGCGCCCCAGACGTCGTGATAGCCTTCGGCAATGCCGACGCGTTTGGCAAGCCGAGCGAGCGGTGTTTCTTCGCTCACGGAGCGGCTTGAAGAAACCACGCGACCGACCAGGGCGGCAGTCTGCCTTCGGCCAGGGCGTCTAAAACGCGCCGGTCCGTGGCGTAGAGCGATGATCCGAGTGGTGTCGTTACGCCACTGAGCGGATCCCGAGCGAGATTCGCGAGCAGCGAGAGCCGGGCGCCATCGCCCAGTATCCAGGCCACTTGCAAACCACGGGTGCCGATGAGCGTGAACGCGGCATGAGCGGAAGGTATCTCGGCGAGACGCGGGGTAATCGCTAGGCGCCGCAGCGCCAGCAGCTCGCGGAAGACGGCCAGATGCTCACGATGCGGATCGTGATCGATTTCGCTCCAGTTAAGAACGGACTGGATATAGGTAGCGGGATCGTTAGGGTTGGGGATTCCGGCTTGAGCTTCCGGATCGCTAAATTTTGCGTAGCGTGAGAATTCTCGCCGGCGACCTTGCGTGACGGCTATCGCGAGATCGCCCTGGAAATCGCAGAAATATAGGAACGGCGTGCTAGCAGCCCATTCCTCACCCATGAACATGAGCGGGGGTTGCGGTGCCAGCAGAAGTATCGCTACCGCGGTTCGCACGCGTTGGGGATCGGCTATGTGGGTAAGCCGCTCACCGAAAGCGCGGTTGCCGATCTGGTCGTGGTTATGCATAAACGATATAAAGGCCGTCGGCGGTAAGTCCCGGCTCGGCTCGCCCCGCAGCGCTCCCTGACGAAAAGGGGAGGGATCACCCTGGTAAGCAAAGCCTTCGGCGAGGCAGCGCCCGAGATGCCAAATGGGGCGGTCGGCATAGTCGGCGTAATAACCGTCGTGCTCGTCCGAGACCAACACGTGCAGCGCATGGTGGAGATCATCGTTCCACTGAGCATCATAACAGCCCATAGGCCGAAGGTAATGCGCAGCGTTGTGCTCGTTCTCGAGCACGAGGTGCACGTAGCGCGAGCGTCCCGGGCCGGCACGCACCGCGCTCCCGATTTCCTCTAGGATATCCGGTGAAGAATCATCGCAGATCGCGTGCACCGCATCAAAGCGCAGGCCGTCGAGATGGAATTCTTCAAGCCAATAGAGCGCATTGTGGACGAAAAAATCGCGCACGGTGCGACTGGCCTCACCGTCATAATTGATGGCAGCGCCCCAGGGCGTATGGTAGCGCTCGGTGAAAAACGGCGGCGCATAGGCATGCAGGTAGTTGCCTTCCGGGCCGAAGTGGTTGTAAACGACGTCCAAGAACACCATGAGACTCCGCGCGTGAGCGGCCTGGATGAGACGTTTTAGATCATCGGGGGTGCCATAGCCCGCATCCGGGGCAAACAGCAGCACGCCGTCATAGCCCCAGTTGCGCCTTCCTGGGAACGCGGCAATCGGCATGAGCTCGATGGCCGTGACGCCGAGATCGGCGAGATGATTCAGGCGGCGCTCGAGCCCTGCGAAGGTGCCTTCTGGGGTGAATGTCCCAACGTGCAATTCATACACGACCGCTCCATGCCACGGCCGTCCGCGCCACTCGGCGTCGCCCCACTCGTAAGCCACGGGATCGATGACTTCGCTCGGGCCGTGCACATCGTCGGGATTAAAACGCGAAGCGGGATCCGGAACCTTAATGCCGCCATCGATCTGGTAGCGATACCGGCTTCCGGCATGGGCATCGGCCGTTACGAGATCGAACCAGCCTGCGCCGATCGCCGGCATCGCCAGCGCGCGCTCGCCATGAGGAGTCCGTAAGCATAAGCTCACGTCGCGCGCGGCCGGCGCCCAGAGCCGGAATCGGACGCCGTCCGGCAGCACCTCGGCACCGAAGGGGATCCCGTGGCAGCGCCTCATGGACTCAGTTCTTCCAGCAAGGCGAGCGATCGGCCTTGCAGCGCATAAGTGTGCCCCGCGTCAATCCGGCCGTCCGGTGAGAGCTCGGCCTCATAACGGGTATCGAGGACAACGAGCCAAGCGAGACCCTCATGAAAGCGCGGCAAGACGAACGGAATCGACTCGGTGTGAGCGTTGACGAGCACGAGAAAGCTCGCATCGCGAATCGGTCGCCCTCGTGCGTCGAGTTCCTCGAGGGCGTCACCGGCGAGGTGAAAGCCGAGGCAACGCGCAAAATCTCTATCCCACTCCTCGGCGCTCATCTCGCGGCCTTGCGGCGTGAGCCACACGATGTCTTTCACCTTGCTGCCGTGCACAGGACGACCGTGGAAGAAGTTACGGCGACGGAAAACGGGATGATCCCGGCGCAGCTTGATCAGGCGCTGCACATAGCTCATGAGCCTCTCGTCCTCGGATTTGAGATCCCAGTTGACCCATGAGATGTCATTGTCCTGGCAGTAGGCGTTATTGTTCCCTTGCTGGGTGCGCCCCAGCTCATCCCCGGCGAGCAGCATGGGCACGCCTTGCGAGAGCAAGAGCGTCGCGAGCATATTGCGCTTTTGGCGCTCGCGCAGCGCGTTGGTAGCCGGATCCGGCGTGGGGCCCTCGGCCCCGCAGTTCCAGGAGAGATTATGGCTAGGACCGTCGCGGTTTTGTTCGAGGTTGGCCTCGTTATGCTTTTCGTGGTAGCTCACGAGATCGTGGAGCGTGAAGCCATCATGAGCGGTGATGAAGTTGATGCTCGCATGCGGATTGCGGCCGCTGGTTCCGTAGAGATCGCTCGAGCCGGTGATGCGCGTGCCAAACTCCCCGATCAAGCCGCCATCGCCCTTCCAAAATGCTCTGACGGTATCGCGGTAGCGATCGTTCCATTCCGCCCAGCCGATCGGAAAATTGCCGACTTGATAGCCTCCCTCCCCCAGGTCCCAGGGCTCGGCGATTAGCTTGACCTGGGACAGCACGGGATCCTGCAGCAGCACATCGAAAAAGGAGCCGAGCCGGTCAACCGCATGGAGCTCGCGGGCGAGCGTCGCTGCGAGATCGAAGCGGAAGCCATCGACGTGCATCTCCAGCACCCAATAGCGTAAGCTGTCCATAATGAGCTGCAAGACGCGCGGATGCACCATGTTGAGCGTGTTCCCGCACCCCGTGTAGTCGACGTATAGACGCTTGTTCTCGGGCACCAAACGGTAATAGGCGGCATTGTCGATACCGCGGAAGCATAAGGTCGGGCCAAGGTGATCGCCCTCCGCGGTATGGTTGTAAACCACATCAAGGATGACCTCCATGCCGGCGGAGTGGAAGGTCTTGATCATAGACTTGAACTCGCTGATGCGCCCGCTCGCCGAATAGCGCGGCTCGGGCGCGAGGTAAGCGATCGAGTTGTAGCCCCAGTAGTTCGTGAGCCCGTTCGCACCGAGGCGGCGATCATCGATCAAGGCATGGACTGGCATGAGCTCCACTGTCGTGACCCCAAGGTGCTTGAGATGCTCCACCACGGGTGCGCTCGCGAGTCCCGCATAGGTGCCGCGAAGCTCGGGCGGCACGCTCGGGTGTCGTATCGTGTAGCCCCGCACATGCAGCTCGTAGATCACCGTCTCATTCCAAGGTATACGTGGCCTGCGGTCTTCACCCCAAGAGAAGGCGGGATCGATCACGCGACACTTGGGCATGCCGGCGGCGTTGTCGCGTCGGTCAAAGGAGAGGTCCTCGCGCCTATGCCCGATGCGGTAGCCGAAATGGGCATCGCTCCAGCGCAGCTTGCCCGAGAGCGATTTGGCATAAGGATCAATCAGGAGCTTATTCGGGTTGAAGCGGTGGCCCTCCTCGGG
>JBOIDM010000198.1:0-2085 GCA_050740575.1 Gammaproteobacteria bacterium | reverse complement strand
CCAGCGATGTCACGGCCCGTTGCATCGCGTTGCTCGCGCTCGCATGCGAGCCGCGCTATAAAACCGCCATCGCCGCTGCGATCGAATTCCTAAGGAATGAGCAGGAAGCGGACGGCTCTTGGTTCGGCCGCTGGGGAACCAACTATATCTATGGCACCTGGTCGGTGCTCAGCGCCTTGCGGATCGCCGGTGAAGATCCCTCGCAACCCTATCTTCGGCGGGCGGTCGACTGGCTCAAGTCGACGCAGCAATCCGACGGCGGCTGGGGCGAGAGCAACGGCAGCTACTTCCCGGACCAACGTGGAGAGTACCATACGAGCACATGCTTTCAGACGGCCTGGGCCCTCCTAGGTCTGATGGCGACCGGCGAGGCACGCTCCGAGGCAGTGCGCAGGGGCATTGATTACCTCCTTACGCGCCAAGGCACAGACGGACTCTGGCATGACGAAGGCTTCACGGCGCCCGGTTTTCCGCGCGTGTTTTATTTGAAATATCATGGCTACACCAAGTATTTCCCGCTGTGGGCGATGGCCCAATACCGCAATTTAACGCGAGCCGCTCGCGACTGACGATCTCCCCGCTCGGGATCGTCACCGCGCTGCCGGCCGAGGCCCGCTGCATCGCGAAGGCGCTAGGCGCCGTTCCCGGACTGACACGCATCGGCGATACGCTGCTCTATGTCTCTGGGATCGGTCAAGCGCGTGCGCGCCAGGCTGCTGAAACGCTCGTCGCGCAGGGAGCGCGGGCCTTGCTCAGTTGGGGCACGGCCGGCGCATTGGCGAACGCGTTACGGCCCGGCGATGTTATCGTTCCCGACACGATCCTGGTGTCAGACGTACGGTATCCGATCGATACGGCGTGGCACGCCGGTTTGACCGCCTGCCTCGAACGGCACCTCACGGTACGCACGGGCGCCATGTTGCATACCGCCGAGGTGATCGCTACCCCCGATGAAAAACGCCTGCTTTTCGAGCGTACCGGCGCGCTCGCCGTCGATATGGAGAGCGGCGCGGTGGCCCAGGCGGCCTGGCGCGCGGGGATCCCCTTCGCCGTCCTACGCGCCATCGTGGACCCGCAAACCATGGCAATCCCGGCCGCGGCATTAGCCACCATCGACGAGCTCGGACGCCCAAGGATAGCAAGCCTGCTCGTCGCCCTGGCGCGCGAGCCGCGCGATCTCCTCGCGTTAGTGCGGCTATCGGCGTGCTTCCGCTCCGCGCTCGCCTCGCTCAAACGTGTCGCCGGAATTGCCGGTACCGATTTGTGCGCTTCGCTTTCTCCGACGGATGTATAAGACTTTTGAACGCCCATTTTCCTTGGAAGAAAAGGACAGCTGGCCCAGGTATCCTCTCTATTTCCCCTACGCCTTTTAACGAACAATGTCGGCACGCACTAGCAAACAGCTAGCGGACTACTGTTCTCGCAGCGCTTTCAGCACTTCAGACGGAAAAGGAATTCTTACCTGCCTAAGCGCTCCACCCACGCCTGTTGCGGCTTCCACTCGGGGTTGTCCGTGTGCTGCCTGGTTTGGCTTTTTATTTCTTCCGCTCGGGCGGATCTTTGTCTTCGTCGTCGAGGTGATGTTTCGGCGGGTCCTTCTCTTCGTCGTCGCGCGCATTTCGGACAATATCAGTCTTGTCGGGCGTCGGTACTTCAACCGCGGGTTTGCCCTTAGCACGGTTCTCGGCGTTTGGCTTGGCGGCATAGGCTGCGGAATGAAGCAGGGCAGTAAGCAAACATAGCATCCAGATTCGTGTCATTGTCGTCACCATCCAAAAGTGTTATTTGAGGAGCCTTTCGATCTTCGCTATTCCGCGGTGAAAGATCCGATTTTCCCTAAGCTTCTCGAAGTCCTCCGAGACCGACTGTCGGAAGCCAGGGTCCGATGATCTGAGGCCCTCCCGGTAGATCTTCTGGGCCTCTTGGAACTGATCGTTGAAGAGATACGCATGTGCAGCTATGGGATCGGTTCGTACCTGCTCGGGGTCGAGATCCAATCCCCGCTTAGCGGCTTGGACCGCCTGTTGCCGCGAGCCGCCGCTCAATAGTGTAATCCAAGCAATCTTGGCGTACATATCCGCCAGC
>JBOIDM010000197.1:0-3428 GCA_050740575.1 Gammaproteobacteria bacterium | reverse complement strand
GCGGAACGCGGGGCATGAAATCGATGCCGATTACCAGAGACTCTGCATCCGCTCCTGGCTCGATTGTGGATTCCGCGTGCTTTCGATCAATCACCCTGATGAAATCGGCGGCCTTGCGGCCTCCCATCCCGACATCTCGTTTATCCCCACGGAAAGAGATGCGAGCGCAATTTCGGGACGACGGATGCCCTACATCGCCGATCTGTTGCGCGCGCTGATCGAGAGGGACGGAGCCGTTGCGGGAATCATCAACAGCGACCTCGTCTTCGAGCCCTCGGCGGCATGGCGGGGATGGCTGCCCGGTGCCGTCCGCGATGCGGTGGTCACCGGCCAGCGCCACGACGCGACCTCTCTCTTCACCGGGACCTTCCGCAAATATTATTGGGGCTTCGACTTCTTCTTCTTCGATATCAAAACCGCGGGCGATCTTATTGAAACAGCGATGCCTTTTGCCATGGGTCTCGCCTGGTGGGATTACTGGCTTCCCGCCGCCGCAAGCCTCAAAGGCCGGCACGTCATGACGCTCGAACGGCCGACTGTGGCGCATCTCATCCACAAGGAGCCTCAGCTCGACGATAGCTGGCGCCAACTCGCAATGAGCTTTGCCAACTTCATCATGTCCGAGGCGGCGAAGTACCGGGGTGTGCTTCCGCCCGCCGTGAGCGCGGTGCTGCCGCTCTGCCGCGACCTCGCGCAAATGCCCGAGCTGCGCTGGCGCAATCGCGGGGCGGACGCACAGATCGGACAAATTGCGGTCCAGTTCATCCCTGCAATCACCCGTGACAGCACGAACGTGCCCGCAGACGCCGGCGGCGTCGCCAAACCAACATCTGGCGACTGGTCGTCGGCGGATGTTTTTTCGCGATTCGCGGAAAGACTTTCAGCGGGAGAGGCGCTGGAGCGAGGGAAACAAATGGAGCGGCAGGGACGAGTTGTGGAAGCTCGCGGCGACTACCAGTACGCATTCGAGCGCACACCTGAGGATTGCGATCTCTTGAGCGCGTTTGGGGGATTTCGGCTTCGACAGGGCGACTGGATCGGTGCGAGCGAACTCCTGCGCAAAGCGATCGAGAACGACCCCAACAATCCCTCGACACACTGCAATCTTGCGGTGGCGCTCCATCGGGGCAATCGACGCACGGAAGCACGTGAAGTACTGGAAGGCGCGCTCTCGAGGTGGCCCAATTCTACGGACGCGCGCGAGTTGATGGCGAAGTTCAGCCGAGAAGCGTAACGCCGCGAATAAGCTTCCCATTCCGTCTTCGATTTTTGCTCCGCTTGAGGCGAATACGGCTCCGCCAGAGGTCGGAACCTAAGCCATCGCTCCGAATTAAAATCTTACACGCGCGCCTAATCGGCGCCATAGAAGAGGAGTCTGTGCATGCGTATGAGAACCGTAACCGGAGCAGCTATTGTCGCACTCATGATCCCGGCCTTTGCATACGCCCAAGGCGGCGCGGCCGCTGGCGCGGCTGCAGGAGCAGCGGGCGGGGCGGTGGTTGGTGGTCCCGTCGGCGCGGCGGTCGGCGCGGTCGGTGGTGCGATCGTCGGGGGAATCGCAGACGACAAGTCTCCGAGATTCAAGCAGTACGTCATTGAGGAGAAGCATCCCTCCTTCACGTACCGTGGCGAAGTGGTGGTGGGCGCGACATTGCCGGCGACCGGCGTGACCTACTACGAAGTCCCGGCCGAATACGGCGTCACCAAATATCGCTACACGATCGTGAACAACCGGACCGTGCTCGTCGATCCGATGACTCACACGATCGAACAGATCATCGGGTAGGCGCGCCTGTGGATAACTTCTCGTTAGCGAAGTGTCCAAAATTGATGGGGTGGATGGCCCCCGGACGGCATCTACGTGCCAAGCTGGTGTCATCGAAGATCATCAGCGAGGGAGCCATCCAATGAAGGAGATTACAACAATCGGTTTGGACTTGGCCAAGAACATCTTCCAGGTCCACGGGATCGATGAAGCGGGTGACGTGGTCGTGCGCAAGCAACTGCGCCGAGCCCAGGTTCTCGGTTTTTTTGCTGCGTTGTCGCGGTGCGTGATCGGGGTGGAGGCGTGCGCGACGGCGCATTATTGGGCCCGCGAGTTGATAGCGCTCGGTCATGACGTGCGGCTGATACCGCCGAGCTATGTGAAGGCCTACGTCAAGCGCAACAAGAACGATGCGGCGGATGCGGCAGCGATCTGCGAGGCGGTGAGACGTCCAGCGATGCGCTTCGTACCGGTGAAGACCGCAGATCAACAAGCGGTTCTGACGATGCACCGGGCGCGAGCTCTCCTGGTTCGCCAACGTACGATGCTGGTGAACGCATTGCGGGGACATTTGGCGGAGTTCGGCATCGTTGGAGCAACGGGGGTGCACAAGGTGGAAGGACTTATGACGATTATCAGGGACGGCAGCGATGAGCGCGTTCCCGAAGTCGCTCGCCAGGTCCTATCGCTAATCGCCAACCAACTCGACGACGTCGAAGCAAAGATCGCGGCGCTGGAAGCGCAGGTTCTCGCTTGGCACAAGAGCAACCCGACGAGCCGCCGTTTGGCCACTATTCCCGGGATCGGACCGATGATCGCCACCGCGATTGCGGCGACGGTCCCGGACCCGAGCGTCTTTCGGAGCGGCCGGGAGTTTGCTGCCTGGCTCGGATTGGTGCCGAGACAGAACTCCACCGGTGGCAAGGCACGCCTCGGCGGGATCAGCAAGCGGGGAGATGGCTATCTTCGCCGGCTTCTGGTCAACGGCGCACACGCGGCACTGTTTTGGTCGAAGGCGGCCAAGACCGATCCCTGGTTGATCTCTCTGCGCGCCAGAAAGCACCGGCTCGTCGCGACGGTGGCGCTGGCAAACAAGATGGCTCGGATCGCCTGGGCCGTCATGAGCAAAGGGGAAAAGTACCGGCCCGTGGCGGCAGCGGCATGATCGGCCGAGCCATGGCACCGCAAGCTTGCGAGGGTAGAAACGTGTGATGGCGAAGGCGGTCGACCCGCCGGACCGAGAGAACCTGTTTGGGTCAAGGAGCCCATCGGCTCGGAAAGTTGATAAGGACTCGGTTAGCGGAACCCATCAGGGCCAGCGGTCATGAGCACCGCACCGAAAGGCCGGACACATGACTGCAAGCGACCAGCCCTCTTCACACGCCAAAACCCTTGCAATCCGGGGGCCATCCACACAAGACCCAGACTGAGTTGGGAAATTGTGCTTCCGCATTTTGGATGGCGAAACCGGCTCTATTGCGTATGTGTTCAGTCGCAAGATGGTCGGAGGTCATCCTGTCATCGGAGGCCAGAAGTCTGTAAGAATAATCATTGAACGCGAGCTCAGTCTTCAGTCTCGCGAAGAAGTCCAAAATCTGGGTATCCCGCGCCCGCGGAACGAGCAACGTTGTCTCTGCCACGGTTTAAATCTCCGTGTTAGTAG
>JBOIDM010000196.1:0-4087 GCA_050740575.1 Gammaproteobacteria bacterium | reverse complement strand
CTCGTGGTTCGTGATCCCCGCTGCCCCCGGGCGTGAGCCCGGCTCACAACGCGGCGTCGTGGCGTCGTGCCGATAGACGGCCGAACCCACTTTCACCGGCTCGCTGCACGCGCAGACGAGCGTGACGGCGCAAAGGGTGGCGAGGCGGGACAGTCTCGGGCGCGTAGGCGGCATGAGCGATCTTCTTGTTTTCCGATGGATCCAGGACGCCACGCCTCTGGCACGGCACTACCGCTGAACCACAGGCATTGAATCACAAGCGGCAGAGATTGCAAAGGCGGGCTGACGAACGGTGAGAGGAACAGCGTAAACGCTTGACTCAGTTGATGGTTAACGTCGACCCCGCGCGCGAGCAAGGGCATCGATGAGACATTCCGTAACATTAAGGCACGCCTTCGCGGCCCGTTTCTGCTCTTTCGTTGCCGGGAGACTTGATTGACATAAGGATCACCTCCGCCCAGCTCATTGCTTGAGGAACTCGCCTATCGTCAATCCCGCTTACCGAATGGCGCCCGCAGTACACCGCGCTTGATGTCGCGACCAGCGTGATAAGGTACGACGGTCCACCGTCCGTCGGGATGTCGCATGATGTAATGGCTTCCGGTGATGTGGGTCGGTCTCAAGCCGGGCGCTCTGGAGTTTACGCACAACTTCCTCGGCTTTGAGCGTACGGGATACAAAGCGCCCGATCGAGAGCTTGCACGAAAGGATACCGGTACCGGGTTACATCCCTGTGACCCGGATCCCGGCAATCCCTGCGGAGCGACGATTTAACTGACTGCTACAGGTTGTACGCCTTCTCGCCGTGGAGATTCACATCCAGCCCTTCGCGCTCGGTTTCCTCCGTGACGCGCAGGCCGATAATCAAGTCCACCAACTTGTAGGAGCTTAAGGCCACGATCGCCGACCACGCGAGTGTCACCCCCACGCCCCAGGCCTGACTCGTGACCTGGGTCGCGATCGAATAGTCCGGCGCGACCGCATTCGCAACGTAATCCCACACCCCGGTGCCGCCGAGGTCCGGGGAGGCGAACACCCCGACGCCCAGCGCACCGATGATCCCGCCGATGCAATGAACCCCGAACACATCGAGCGAATCGTCATAGCCGAAGAGGTGCTTGAGCCCGGTCACCGCCCAATAGCAGCTCAAACCGGCCAGGAAGCCGAGGGCGATGGCCCCCATCGGTCCCACCCACCCGCACGCGGGTGTGATTGCAACCAGTCCCGCTACCGCGCCCGAGGCGGCGCCGAGCATGCTGGGCGTGCCCTTGCCGATCCACTCCGCGAACATCCAGGCGAGCGCCGCCGCCGCGGTGGCTTCCAAGGTATTGATGAACACCAAGGTAGCGAGCCCGGTGGCCTCGAGGTTGGACCCGGCGTTGAAGCCGAACCAGCCGACCCAGAGCAAGGAAGCGCCGGCCATGGAGAGACCCACGTTATGCGGCGCCATGTGTTCCCTGCCGTAACCGATCCGCTTGCCGACCATCAGCGCGCCGACCAGCCCCGCGATCCCGGAGTTGATATGCACCACGGTCCCGCCCGCGAAGTCGAGCGCACCCTTCTGGAAGATGAAGCCGGCCGTCGCCGTCGCGGCCGCCGCGGCATCGGCATCGGTGTAGGCATCCGGACCGGCCCAATACCAGACCATGTGCGCGATGGGCAGATAGGCGAACGTAAACCACAACACCAGAAACCACAGCACGGCCGAGAACTTCATGCGCTCGGCAAAGGCGCCGATGATGAGCGCCGGGGTGATCGCGGCGAAGGTGAGCTGGAAGGCAATGTAGATGAACTCGGGGATCACCACCCCTTTACTGAAGGTCGCGACGTTGGAATCCGCGGTGACGCCCTTCAAGAACAGGCGGCCGAAGCCTCCAAAAAAGGCGTTACCCTCGGTAAATGCAATGCTGTAGCCGTACAGTGCCCATAACACCGCGAAAAGACAGAAGGCGACAAACACCTGCATCAGCACCGAGAGCATGTTTTTGGCCCGCACCATCCCGCCATAGAAGAGCGCGAGCCCCGGGATGGTCATGAGGATGACAAGCACGGTCGCGACGATCATCCAGGCCGTATCACCTTTGTCAGGTGCGGGCGGAGCGGGTACCGCGGCCGGCGCGGTTTCCTCGGGCGCCGCGGGTGCCTCCGCCGCGGCCTCGGTTTCTTCGGTCGGCGTTGCCGCATCCTCTTGAGCCTGCACCGTCACCGGCGGGGCGCCCAAGGCCACTACCAGCGCAAACATCATCCCCATGCGCCGCAGCTCGGCGCCTATTTCGATAGACATTGCAAATACCTCCGGGAACGAATAATCTAAGTTTTTATAATGCGTCTGGCCCAGTCTCTCCGGTACGAATACGCACGGCCTGAGACAGATCGTAGACAAAGATTTTCCCATCCCCGATCTTGCCGGTGCTGGTGGCCTTGATGATCGCATCGACGACCTTGTCCGCCTGATCGTCGCTGACGGCAACCTCAAGCTTGATCTTGGGCAAGAAATCCACCACATATTCGGCCCCGCGATACAGTTCGGTGTGCCCTTTCTGGCGCCCGAAGCCCTTGACCTCTATCACGGTGATTCCCTGCACGCCGACCTCGGACAAGGCTTCGCGGGCGTCGTCAAGTTTAAATGGTTTGATAATAGCGGTTACCAGCTTCATGATGCGATTCCTACCTATTGAATTGACCAGTTATTCGGGAGGTGCCGCGAGATAGGCTAGAACTTCTTGGAAATCGTACCGAGCACCGTGCCCCCACATTGTTCGGAGCCTAGCCCACAAAACGAGGCCTCGTCCTCGGCATTCCAGTAACTCACATCCAAGCCGAATCCCAAGACCTCTCGCGAGAGACCCACTTTCCAGTCGATATAATCGCCGAGGTCATCAACGTCTTGGTAACCCACGTGGAAACCAAGGCCCAAACCGTAAGGCAGTGACAAACCGAGCGATCCGTCGACGTAGACCGCATCCCCCGTTTCTAGGTAGAAGTCGGGCGAATAATAGACCGTTGCCGCGGCCGCGGGCTCCAAGGGCACGCCCGGGAATTTGTAACTCAAACCGGCCTTGGGCTCCACGTAGTCCTTCTCGGGTTCCAAATCGTCTCCCGGATAATGGTAGTAGATCGCTCCCACGTCCCAACCAATACCGGTGCTCTCAAACTCACCCCTAAACCCGCCGTACCAATCAATCTCGATCTCCCCGTCCGAAGTGACGGTATCGACGTTCGACGCCCACGCCCCAAGATAGATCCCCCAGGGCGTGTAGTTGTACTCGAGGCTCCCCTGAACGGCAGGACCGTTGTCGGTTTGTGAGATACCGCGAAAAAGATAGTCAGTCGTCAATGCGACACTGCCGGTAGCGACATGCGGCGATTCGTTTTGCGCGTAAGCCGCCGTGGTTCCGGCCAGAGCCGCAACCAATATCGATATCTGCTTCATGGGCTCCCCCTTGTTTAGTTGTTTAAATGAGTCAGGGCACAGCGTGTGCCATAATGATTATAGTAGCAAGAAATGCTGTGTTTTCCATCGGTTATTATGAGTTTCTCATATTACTAAAAAAGACATTCGATCGTTAGTTCAAATCCTAAGCCTCATCATAACTCAAGATGATTTGTGCATGCACCATCGTAGAGCACTCATGGAGGTTTCGACGGTCTACCTGATGAAATCCTTACCGGCCTAACTACCTTGGGATAATTCATCGCGCAAGGATAGATACTCGCGGACGCCCAAGATCCGCTTGATCTCGTCGAACCCGAGCATCTGACCGGCGAGGGCCTGCGTGTGGCCATCGCGCGCGAAGGCCTCCGCCATCTCACGCATGATTTTCGCGGTTAGTAGCACCGAATCGATGGGCGCCACCACCATCTTGAAGCCCATTTGCTCCAGATCCCCCACGCCGAGTATGGGAGTCTTCCCGAAGGCGAGCATGTTCACGAACTTGGGATAAGGAACTCGCCGACAGATGGTTTCGAGCTCGGCGAGGGACAAGGGAGCCTCGATGAAGGCCACATCTGCGCCGGCGTCACAATAACGATTGATGCGGTCGATCGCATCGTCCAAACCGTTCGCTTCGCGCGCGTCGGTGCGCGC
>JBOIDM010000195.1:0-3063 GCA_050740575.1 Gammaproteobacteria bacterium | reverse complement strand
CGGGCGCGGACCTCGAAGGCAAAAGCCTTGATCTCCGGGTTTTGAAGGAGCGCAAGCGAGAGCGCCTCGCGTAACGTGAGGTCCCCGGCGGGCTCGGTGATAGCAGGACCGGAACGCGAGTCCTCGGGTGACTCTAGCGGGGGGCCCGCTGCCCGGATCCCTCCGTCCGGGGGTCGCGGCTCCCGCCAATCCGCATGAGCGCAGGCGCCACCGGTGAGCTGCGCGAGCAAAAGGATAGATAAAGTTTTGAAAGACATAAATCGCCTCTGACAGTCGATAAGGATCAGGCCCAGGCCATGACCCACGGATTGCATGCACCCCTATACGGGGCCTGCGGGTTCGCAGAGGGATCTAAATCAGTAGGACGGTGGTGCGGCGCGAGGCAAGCGCGGCGTTGATTCCAGGCGGCGGCCGCGCCAGGGTTGGTACGGAGGCAAGCTCAACGGGAAACGGGTGAGTCGTTAACGGTAAAGATAAGACCTTGGGGATCCGGATCGTGTTGAACGCGGCAAGGCCCTGCGGCTCCTGTGGGGGGATCTGGATGACGTGATCTTCTTGATTATCCTGCCCCGTGATCGCGGCCAACACCTGGTCCAGGACATCGGGCTGATGCGGGCCGGGAAGGAACGGTGTCGGTTCGTGCTCGTCAGGGTGTCCTGGGTGGTGCAGGGTTAATCGGATGCCCTCATCGCTGTAATTGACGTAGGTCCTATGGGCGTGACCTAGGGTCATGAACAGGAGCGGCGCCTGACCGTTTACCGCTCCCATCATGAGAAAGATCAGCAGACAGGCACTCAGCTTGCGCTTAAGCATTTGCCTTGATACGCCCCGAATTGACCAATACCCCCGGATCAGCGCGAAGATACGCTACAGTCAAACTGCTTGCAAATCCAGGCCGTTCATTCGCTTCGCGCCCGCTATTTCTTTTTTCGTGGCAGGGAAGCGGGCGTTTTCGCCGAAGTCACGCCGAAAGGCGATGCTGGAACGGCAGCCTTTTTCGGTTGCTTAGGCTTCTTAGCTTCACGATTACTGCGTTTTTGGCCTTTAGCCATTGAAGTTCTCCTCAATAGGACACGCGGTTAAACATTAGTATAACTCACTGAGAGGTAAGCCCCCGGCAAAGGTCGTTCGCAGGCGGAGACGAGTTTCTCTACGTGCTCGGGTCGGCGGCTTGACTCTTAGCGCATTCACTCTAGAAGTCTACTATACTTTCCCGCGCGCTGGCGCGGCTCGCTGCAGCTGGCCCCGGAAAAGAATAGCCCGGTCGTCTTTCCGTAACGTGTTAACAAACCCCTTTGCCGTAATGGGATAGCAGGACCCGCAGCGAGCAGTATGACCTACCGGCTTGGACTCGACTTCGCCCACACACAGGATCGGAAAGATCCACTGGCGCGGTTTCGTGCCGAGTTCCATCTCCCGCAACAGGCGAACGGCGCCGACGAGATCTATTTTTGCGGGAATTCGCTGGGGCTGCAGCCGCGGCGTACCCAGGCGTACGTGATCGAGGAGCTGGAAAAATGGCGGCGCTTGGGGGTTCGGGGTCATTTTGAATCCCGCTATCCCTGGATGCCTTATCACGAGTTTCTGACCGCGGAGACGGCCGCGCTCGCCGGGGCCGAGCCGCGCGAGATCGTGACCATGAACTCGCTCACGGTCAACCTGCATCTGATGCTGGCGAGCTTCTACCGTCCGAGCGCCGAGCGGCACAAGATCCTGATCGAGAAGAACGCGTTTCCCTCTGATCATTACGCCGTCGAATCCCAGATCCGATTTCACGGTTTCGATCCCGCCCGGTCGCTGCTCATGGCCACGCCGAGATCCGGTGAGGACTGCCTGCGACTGGAGGATATCGCGGAGTTGATCGAACGCGAAAGCCAGGGGATCGCATTGATCTTACTGCCCGGAGTCCAGTATTACACCGGCCAGGTGCTCGATATGGCCGAGATCATCCGGCTCGGTCATCGGCATGGCTGCGTGGTCGGTTTCGACCTCGCCCACGCGGCTGGGAATATTCCCTTGAGGCTACACGAGTGGGGCTGCGATTTCGCCTCTTGGTGTAGCTATAAATACCTCAACGCCGGCCCGGGCTCGGTGGCCGGCTGCTTTGTCCATGAGCGCCACGCAGAGCGCTACGATCTTCCGCGTCTCAAAGGCTGGTGGGGCCATGACAAAGCGACGCGGTTCCAGATGGGCACCGAGTTCCGGCCCATCCCCGGTGCCGAAGGCTGGCAACTCAGCAATCCATCGATCCTCTCCCTGTCTGCGCTGCGCGCCTCGCTCGCGGTTTTCGGCGAGGCCGGCGGCATGGGATCGCTGCGGAAGAAGTCGGAGGCGCTCACAGGCTATCTCGAGTCTCTGTTGCAAGCGACGCTCGCCGAGCGAGTCGAGATCATCACCCCGCGTGAGCCTTTCCGGCGTGGCTGCCAGCTCTCTCTGAGGATCAAGACCAGGCAGGGGAAGATCGTGTTTGAAAAAATCACCGCGGCCGGTGTCGCCTGCGATTGGCGAGAGCCCGATGTGATCCGCGTGGCCCCGGTACCGCTTTATAACTGCTTTGAAGAGGTCTATCGCTTTGTCGAGATTCTAGAGACGAGCTTCTAACATGCGATCGAAGCGCATCACGGTGATCGGCGCCGGCCCGGCGGGCGCGTTGCTCAGCATTTACCTCGCGCGGCGCGGTTATGAGGTCACTGCGTACGAACGTCGTCCCGATCTGCGGCGGGTGCGGATCCCGGAGGGGCGATCCATCAATCTCGCGCTCGCCAATCGCGGTATGCACGCGCTTGCCGAGGTCGGGCTGATGGCGCGTGTCAAGCCGCTCTTGATCCCCATGCGCGGCCGCATGATCCACGCCGAAGGCGGCGGGCTCCAGTTTCAACCCTACGGGCACAAACCCCACGAGGTGATCTACTCGGTGTCGCGCAGCGGGCTTACCACGCTCCTCATCGAGGCCGCCGAGGCTAGCGGCCGGGTCGCGATCCGTTTCAATCACACCTGCCGGGGCGTTGACCTTGAACGCCACCGGCTGCGCCTGCGCGATGACGGCAAAGACTTCGAGATCGA
>JBOIDM010000194.1:0-2803 GCA_050740575.1 Gammaproteobacteria bacterium | reverse complement strand
CATCACCGTCCGGGGTGATGTAGACCTCGAAGTTGTCATTCGCTATCTGCGCTGGCGCGCCGAGATCCCGGAAAAAACCGATAATCTCATGGTGGTCGATCGCAACCGCAGGTATCAAGGTTTGCTTCCGATAACGGCCTTGCTCACCAATGATCCCGATCGCAAGGTCGAGAGCGTGATGGTCAGAGAACCGGAAGCGATCGCCGCCGATCTCCCGGCGGCCGAAGTGGCTAAAAGGTTCGAGCAACGCGACTTGGTGTCGGCGCCGGTGGTCGATCAAACCGGCCGCTTGATCGGCAGGATCACCGTCGATGATGTGGTCGATGTGATCCGCGACCAAGGCGACCATTCGCTGATGAGCCTCGCAGGTTTAGACGAAAGTGACGACATGTTCGCACCGATCGCGGTGAGCGCGCCGCGCCGTGCGGTGTGGTTGGGCGTCAATCTGATTACGGCGTTTCTTGCGGCCTGGGTCATCGGGCGCTTTGAGGCCACGCTGCAAGAGATCGTGGCGCTCGCGATCCTGATGCCCATCGTCGCCGGCATGGGAGGCGTCGCCGGCAGTCAGACGCTAACGATCATGATCCGGGGATTAGCCTTGGATCGGGTAGGCCAGGATAACTTAGGATCGCTGCTCAAGAAGGAGATCGCCGTGGGTGTTTGCAATGGGGTACTCTGGGCCGTCGTGGTTGGGTTTGTAGCCGCCACCTGGTTTTCGGACGTGGGGCTCGGCTTGATCCTCGGGCTTGCGCTCCTATCCAATTTAGCCGCCGCGGCCTTGGCGGGTACGCTCATTCCGCTCGGCCTGAAGAAACTTGGCATCGATCCGGCGCTTGCCGGAGGCTTGTTTTTGACCACGGTGACCGATGTAGTCGGATTCTCCGCGTTTTTAGGTCTCGCCGCCGTGTTTTTAACCTAGGCCATGCAACGGGCCGCGCGGTTGGGGCCTCGCGATTCTCCTTCTTTTTACCGTTGCTTACCTGCTGTTTTTGCTATCGCGGTAGCCGCCTGGCGATTTGATTCCATAATCATCGCCGCGATCCTGTCAGACAAGGTGCGCCGTTTCTGCTACCATGGCGCCCCTTACGACGTTCAAGCGATCCATGCGTATTCACGTCCTAGGTTCCGCCGCCGGCGGTGGTTTTCCCCAATGGAACTGTAACTGTCCGAATTGCAAGGGTCTGCGCACGGGGTCCGTCCGCGCGCGCGCGCGTTCGCAATCCTCGATAGCGGTCTCGGGCAACGGCGTTGACTGGGTGCTGTTCAACGCCTCGCCCGACATACGTACCCAGTTGGTCTCCGTGCCGGCCTTGCAGCCCGGCCGCGGGGTGCGCGACACGGGGATCTGCGCCATCGTGCTGGTCGACGCCCAGATCGACCACAGTACCGGTTTGATGATGCTACGCGAACATAAACAGCCGCTGGACGTCTATTGTACCAATATGGTTTATCAAGATCTGACGACGGGCTACCCGCTGTTTCGAGTCCTGGAGCACTACTGCGGGGTCGAATGGCATACGCTGCCCATCGACGGCGAGCCCTTCACCGTGCCCAGCGCCGCAAACTTGCGTTTCACCGCCGTGCCTTTGCGTAGCGAAGCGCCCCCTTATTCACCCCACCGCCACAACCCGCACCTCGGCGACACGATCGGCGTCAGGGTCGAAGACCTCGATACGTCAAAAGTCCTATTTTACGCACCTGGCCTCGGCCAGGTCGATGACCAGGTATACCGCAACCTGTCGGACGCCGATTGCGTGCTCGTCGATGGTACCTTGTGGACCGAGGACGAGCTCCTGCGGTTCGGGATCGGCACCAAGCTCGCAAGCGATATGGGCCACCTCGCGCTCTCGGGGGAGGGGGGTATACTAAGCATACTGGAGTCCCTGTCACGGCCGCGCAAGATCCTCATCCATATCAATAATACCAACCCGATCCTGAACGAGGACGGTCCGGAGCGACAGGCGCTGACCGAACGCGGCATTGAGGTGGCGTACGACGGCATGGAGATCATGCTGTGAATGATGCCAGCGCCAGCGAGCCCGTCGCATGGACGCGCGCCCAATTCGAGCAAGAGCTGCGTTCCATGGAACGGTACTATCATATCCACCACCCCTTCAATGTGCTCATGACGAGCGGCAAGCTCGATGAGAATGCCGTACGGGGATGGGTGGCGAACCGCTTTTACTATCAGGTAAGCATCCCCATCAAGGATGCCGTCGTGCTCTCAAACTGTCCCGACCGCGAGGTGCGCCGCCGATGGATAAGCCGCATCATCGACCACGACGGGACCGGTGGCGCCGGGGGAGGCATCGACGCCTGGCTAGCGCTTGGCGAGGCAGTGGGGCTCACGCGCGAGGAACTTTGGTCACACGAACGGGTAGTGCCCGGCGTGCGTTTCGCGGTCGATGCCTATGTGAACTTCGCACGCCGCGCCACCTGGCAAGAGGCCGCTTGTTCCTCGCTGACCGAGCTATTCGCCCCCGCGATCCACCAGCAACGCCTCGACCGCTGGCCCGAGCATTATCCCTGGATCCAACCCGAGGGCTATGCCTACTTTCGCCAGCGTTTGCAGGAAGCGCGGCGCGACGTCGAGCATGGGCTGGCGATCACGCTCGACACGTTCCGTAGCCGCACCGAGCAGAGCCGCGCGCTTGGGATTTTAAAGTTCAAGCTCGATGTGCTGTGGACGATGCTCGATGTACTATGGCTTGCGTACGTGGATCACCGTCCGCCGTATTTCAATGTCGTGCCTTGAGCGATGAGCGCCCATTTCGCCGACGACTGCATCCCTCGGATCGCCCCC
>JBOIDM010000193.1:0-2868 GCA_050740575.1 Gammaproteobacteria bacterium | reverse complement strand
GCCTGCTTCCGTGGCCAGCGAATGTAGCAATCCCGAATTAAAGAAACAACGTCATAAGTGACAGGGCCGATCACCGCGTCCTGGAAATCGAGGATCCCGGGATTATTGCCCGCGCTGACCAATAGGTTTCGGGAATGGAAATCGCGGTGTACGAAGACTCGGGGTTGCGACAAGGCCGCTTCCGCTAAAAATGCAAAGCTCGCGTCTAGCGACGCGTTTTGGCCGGCCGACAAGCGCAGATGGAGTTCCTTCGCCAGCAGCCATTTTTTAAACAGATCCGTCTCCCGCATCAGCAGATCGCGATCGTAAGGAGGGAGTCCCCGGCCATCGGTGCGCACCTGCATCGCGACGATAGCGTTCAAGGCGTTACCATAAAGCTGTCCGGCGTTTTCCGCCCGTAACTCGTCTAGGTAGAGCCTGGTTCCGAGATCCGTTAAGAGCAAGAACCCGTGCGCAAGATCGCCAGCCAATACCTTGGGGGCATTCAAACCCGCCTCTCCCAGACGCTTGGCGATGTCGATGAAAGCCTCGCAGTTCTCCCGCTCGGGCGGCGCATCCATCACGATATAGGAGCGATCTCCATGCTGGATCCGCCAGTAACTACGAAAGCTGGCGTCACTCGAGGCCGCGCTGAGCCGGAACTCGCCTGTCTTGAGGGTCCGGGTTACCCAGCGCTTGAGATTATCGTGACGCATCGCGATCAGGTTCCCTTTCACGGCTGGTCGTAATGTAGCTCACATGCAAATCCCACGCACTTACCATAGAATTTCATGTCAACGTTTGGTGTACTTGAAAGTGATAAACGGGTTTCTTGCCCTTGCAGCGCTACCAGCGTACCGGAATTTTTGACCCATGCGTGACCATCCCCGCGACGAGCGCCTTGCCGGCGACCGGCTCCAAACCTTGGGACGTTCCGTCATCGAGAATGAGGCGCAAGCCGTGGCCGCTCTGCGCGCACGCATCGGTCCGGAATTCGTCAGCGCCTGCCGTTATCTTTTAGGTTGCGAGGGCAGGATCGTGGTATTGGGCATGGGCAAGTCCGGCCATATCGGGGGCAAGATCGCGGCTACTTTGGCCAGCACGGGTACCCCTGCGTTCTTCGTCCACCCCGGCGAGGCCAGTCACGGGGACATGGGCATGATCACTACCAGGGATGTAGTGCTCGCGCTGTCCAACTCCGGGGAAACGGTGGAGCTGATGGTCTTGCTACCGCTCATTAAGCGCTTAGGGATCCCGCTCATCGCGCTCACCGGCAAGCCCGAATCGACCCTCGCACGCGCCGCTTCCGTCAACTTGGATGTCGGCGTGGCCCAGGAAGCCTGTCCTTTAGGCTTGGCGCCGACTTCGAGCACGACCGCGGCCCTGGTCATGGGAGATGCACTGGCGATCGCCCTCCTAGAGGCACGCGGATTCAGCGCTGCGGACTTCGCCCAGACTCATCCGGGCGGAATACTGGGGCGGCGGTTGCTGCTGCGTATTGCCGATCTCATGCACACCGGGGACGAGATACCGGTGGTCACCGCCGAGGCACTGTTGCGGGATGCGCTGGTGGAAATGTCGCGGAAGGGCCTAGGCATGACGGCAGTCGTCGAGGACGGGCGGATCGCCGGCATCTTCACGGACGGGGACCTGCGCCGCGCCCTGGACCGCGGCATCGATGTCCATCGAGCGCACATGCGGAGCGTCATGACGCGTGCATGCGTCACCGTCGGACAAGACGCCCTCGCAGCCGAAGCCCTCAACCTGATGCAGCGGCACAAGATCAACGCCCTGTTAGTCGCCGACGAAAAGAGCAATCTGCGCGGCGTGCTGAACATGCACGATTTACTGCGTGCTGGGGTTCTTTAACCTTCCCGTCATGGAGGATTTCGCGGAACCGCTACATCGGGTCAGGGTCAGGGCCGCGAAGATCCGGCTCGCCGCATTCGATGTGGACGGCGTGCTGACCGACGGCAGCCTGATCCTAGGCGATCGAGGCGAGCAGCTTAAGGTATTCCACACCCACGATGGTCAGGGGTTGACCATGCTGCGCGAAGCCGGCTTACACATCGCCGTGATTTCGGGACGCACTTCGGCGGCGGTCGAAGAACGCATGAGGGATCTCGGGATCCGGTACGTCTACCAGGGGACCTCGGACAAGCTATCAATCTTCAATGCTCTGCTCCGCGAGCTAGGCTTGAGCGCCGAGCAGGCGGCGTTCATGGGAGACGATGTGCCGGATTTGCCGGTCATGCTCCGCGCCGGCCTTGCGGTTGCCGTGGCCGATGCGCATCATTTGGTGTGTCAGCACGCGCATTGGCGGACACGACAACCGGGTGGACGCGGTGCCGTGCGCGAATTGTGCGAGTTGCTCCTGGACGCACAAGGCGCGCTCGCAACCCTTTACGACCGGTACTTGAGCTAACGAACAGCTTCGGTGACGGTTCTAAGCTTACGCAAGCTAAAACACTGGCCGGGGGTGGTTGCCCTCAGCGTTTGTGCCGGCACCACCGCTTGGATCCTGGAGCGCCTGGAGGAGCAAAATATCCCCCGCGAGGCGGTCGGCCCGCATGAACCTGACTCTTACATGGAGAACTTCGTCCGTACAGCCATGGACGAGCGCGGCAGCCTCGATAGTCGGCTCCGCGCCAAGCGCATGTTCCATTTCAAGGATGACACTACCCAGCTCCTTCATCCCACCCTCGAGTTGTATAGCGATAATCCCAAGGCGCCGTGGTTCGCCCGTGCCGACTCGGGATGGATCGGGGCCGGCAACGATACCGTTTTGCTGCACGGAAATGTGAGCGTGTGGCGCCAAAACCCCGAGGGCGTGCGCGAGATCGAGGTGCAAGCGCCCGATCTCAGGATACTGCCCAAAAAGCGCTATGC
>JBOIDM010000192.1:0-2695 GCA_050740575.1 Gammaproteobacteria bacterium | reverse complement strand
AGCCCCAGGACCTCACCTTGATCCTCACTCCGACCACGAGCCTATGCGGGGCGGTGCAAGTCGTGGCGCGCTCCCTCGAGGTGTCGTTGCATCGGGCGCACACGCTTGGCTTCCCCCTGTCCACGATCGTCGATGGCATGGCGACGGCGCCGGTCTGCCCGCCGTCTAAAGATTTAATCACCGCGATGGGCCGCACCAACGATGCCATCATGTACGGAGGTTACGTAAAGCTTTATGTCGACTGCAGCGACGGCGATGCGCAGGATCTGGCGCACAAGCTTCCGAGCAGCTCATCGCGTGACTACGGGAAGCCGTTCGCCGAGATCTTTAAGGATTACAAGTATAATTTCTACGCGATCGATCCGGGCCTATTCAGCCCGGCGCGGATCACGATAAGCTCGCTCAGGAGCGGAAAGACCTACCACGGCGGCAAATTCAACGAAGCATTGCTCGATCAGTCCTTCTCTTAGTCTCCATGCCCAGCGTGGCTATCATCACGGATGATCCCGGTTGGCACGGGGCGGTGTTGACACGCACCCTCGAAGCGCGGGGTTTCGAGTGCCGCACGCTGTCCCTGACGGCATGTCGGTTCGATCTGAATCGCCCGAAGCCGGTCGTCATGCCGGGGTTTGAGCGTGAGCTGCCCACGGGGGTGTTCATACGCGGTGTCCCTGGGGGTACCTTGGAACAGGTCATCCTGCGGCTAGATTTGCTGCATGCCTTGCGAGATCTCGGGATCGTGGTTTACAACGACGGGCGCGCCATAGAACGTACGGTCGACAAGGCCATGACCAGTTTTTTGCTCAAACGGGCCGGAGTCCCGACGCCGGATACCTGGGTGCTCGAAACGGAAAGCGAAGCGCGCGCTCTGGTAGAAAGCGAGCTGGCGAGAAATATTCCACTAGTGATGAAGCCTTTGTTCGGCTCCCAAGGGGCCGGCGTCATCTTGGTCGATCGGTCCGAGGCCTTACCGAGCGCGGAAGACTATGGTCAGGTCTACTACCTCCAGCGATACATCGACAGCCGCGACAGTGAATGGCGAGATTGGCGGGTGCTGGTGATCGGCGGCCAGGCCGTGGCGGTGATGCAGCGGCGCAGCTCGCATTGGATCACCAACCGGGCGCGCGGGGGCCGGTGCCTGGCCGTCGATCTGGATGCGCCACTAGCCATGCTTGCCGAGGAAGCCGCGCGGGCGGTGGTCATCGATTACGCCGGCGTCGATCTGATGCAGGACCACGATGGGCGTTTTTTGGTTACCGAGGTCAACAGCGTTCCGGCCTGGCAGGGCCTTCAAGGCGTTACGCGCTTCGATATCGCTGAGCGGCTGGCGGATCATTTCCTGTCACGCTTCGACGCGGCCCGGCCCCGCCCCGCCATCGCGTAGAGTCATCCATGATCCGGATTGCAGCGCCCGCGCTCGCCGAGGCCGTGCTCCGGAGCTGCCGCTTGGACGTTGAGGCATTGAAGCCGGGAAACGTCAGCGTGCAAGCGCCCGGTCACGGAATGAGCGCCGCCGATTTTATTCGCAGCGCCGAAGCGGCGGCGCCGCTGCTTTGCGCGCCGGATCTGAGCGTCGGCGAACGCATCCTACGTAGCATCGAAGCAACGCAGCGGGCCACCGGATGTAACACCAACCTCGGCATCGTGCTGCTTTGTGCGCCGCTGGCGCATGCGGTCGTCATGGAATCGCCGGAAGGGCGGCTGCGGCCGCGGCTCGCGGCCGTGCTGGGGTCGCTGACCCTCGATGACGCGCGCTGGGCGTTCGCGGCGATTGCCTTGGCGAGCCCGGCCGGGCTCGGTCAATGTGCGCGTCACGACGTCCGTGGCGATCCCCGAGTAAACTTGACCGAGGCGATGGCCGCGGCGCAGACCTGGGATAGGATTGCCTTCCAATACGCCAACGATTTTATTGAGGTATTCGACGTTGGCGTGCCCTGCATCGAACGCTACATCAGGCCGGGGTGCGACGATGCGACGGCGCTGCGATGGGCGACGGTGGCCTGTTATTTACGCTTTCTGGCGACGTTCCGGGACAGCCATATCGAGCGGAAATACGGACCAGCGCGGGCCGAGGGAGTGCGTCGAGTTGCGAAAGAAGTGGAATCCCAGTTCAAGGCGTGCGAAAATTTAATCAATGCAATGCCTTTGTTGCAGGATTTCGATAACAATTTAAAACGGGAGGGGCTCAATCCCGGGACCAGCGCGGATCTGACCGTAGCGAGCCTGCTAGCGTTTCATTTAGAATACCTCCTGGCGGGGCTCAATCGCGAACAGAGTTGCGGCTGCAGTAGCTCGGTAATGGGGTGAGATCCTTTTCCGTAATAAAAAGGTGGCAAGCGATGTCTATCTTCAGAACACTTGTCGGACAAACTTCAACTGGAGAAGTAATAGGAGCTAAAACTATGGCAGTCGTTGACAGAGTATTGGTAGGGGAATCCTTAGTCGGGGATGGCAACGAGATCGCGCACGTCGATCTCATCATGGGTCCGCGGGGAAGCGCCGTCGAGGCCGCGTTCTGCAATGCCTTGAGCAACCAGAAGGACGGGTGCAGCACCTTGCTGGCAGTGGTAGCGCCAAACTTGCCGTGCAAACCCAACACCATCCTTTTTAACAAGGTCACCATCAAGGGCGCCAAGCAAGCCGTACAGATGTTCGGTCACGCGCAACGTGCGGTCGCCATGGCCGTCGTTGATTC
>JBOIDM010000191.1:0-9564 GCA_050740575.1 Gammaproteobacteria bacterium | reverse complement strand
ACCAAGAACTTATCGACGACTTGTTGCACGGTGCGTTCATCGAGCGCATTGAATTGGACGATAGCGTCCAGGCGATTGCGGAACTCGGGGCTGAACGCGCGTTTGATGACTTCCATGGCATCGCCCGTATGGTCTTGGCGGGTAAATCCGACCGACGCACGGCTGATGCGCTCGGCGCCGGCGTTGGTGGTCATGATGATGATGACGTTGCGGAAGTCGCTCTCGCGGCCGTTGGTATCGGTCAACGCGCCGTGGTCCATGATCTGCAGCAACAGGTTGTACACGTCGGGATGCGCTTTTTCGATCTCATCCAATAGCAATACGCAGTGCGGGTGCTTAGTGATGGCCTCGGTCAAAAGCCCGCCCTGGTCGAAGCCCACGTAACCGGGCGGGGCGCCGATGAGGCGCGATACGGTATGCCGCTCCATGTATTCCGACATGTCGAAGCGCACCAGCTCGATGCCCATGATGCGCGCGAGCTGGCGGCTCACTTCGGTTTTGCCTACACCCGTCGGTCCGGAGAAAAGAAAGGAGCCGATCGGCCGCCGAATATCGCCGAGACCTGAACGCGACATCTTAATTGCGGCGGCCATCGTGGCGATGGCCTGTTCCTGGCCGAAGACGACGAGCTTGAGATCGCGTTCCAGGTACCGCAGCACGTCCTTGTCTGAAGTCGAGACGGTCTTGGGTGGGATGCGGGCGACCTTGGCGACGATGGTCTCGATGTCGGCCACATTGATGATCTTGCGCCGGCGCGAGGGCGGAACGAGCTGCTGGCTCGCGCCCACCTCGTCGATGATGTCGATGGCCTTGTCGGGCAGATGGCGATCATTGATGTAACGATGGGTCAGTTCGGCAGCCGCTCGCAACGCTTGATGGGCGTATTTAACCCCGTGATGGCGTTCGAACCGGGACTTGAGGCCGTGGAGGATTTTCACTGTGTCCTCGACGGAAGGCTCGGCGATATCGATCTTCTGAAACCGCCGGGAGAGCGCTCGGTCCTTCTCGAAGATCCCGCGATATTCCTGATAAGTCGTCGATCCGATGCACTTGAGATCCCCCGAGGCGAGCACCGGTTTGATGAGATTGGAAGCGTCCATCACGGCGCCGGACGCCGCTCCGGCCCCGATGATGGCATGGATCTCGTCGATGAAAAGGATGGCGCCGGATTCCTTCTGCAACTGGCCGAGGACGCTTTTCAAGCGTTTTTCAAAATCGCCGCGGTATTTGGTCCCGGCGAGCAAGGCGCCGAGGTCGAGGGCGTAAATGTTGCTCTCGGCCAGGACCTCGGGTACCTCGCCATCGACGATCATTTTGGCCAGTCCTTCGGCAATCGCAGTTTTCCCCACACCCGCTTCGCCGACGTAGAGGGGATTGTTCTTGCGTCGCCGGCAGAGGATCTGAATCGTGCGTTCTATCTCTTGGCGGCGGCCGATCAAGGGGTCAATCTTCCCTTTGCGCGCGAGCTTATTTAGATGGCTCGTGAAGGTCTCTAAAGGGGATTTGCCGCCTTCCGCGGACTCGGGCGCATGGTCCGCCGCGCCGTTGCCGTCGGTTGGATCATCCTCGTTGGTTTTGGTGATGCCGTGGGAGATGAAATTGACCACGTCCAGGCGTGTGACATTGTATTTGTTGAGTAGGTAGACGGCTTGGGACTCGCGCTCACCGAATAGCGCCACCAACACATTGGCGCCTGTGACCTCGCGTTTGCCCGAAGACTGAACGTGGAAGACCGCGCGCTGCAAGACCCGTTGGAATCCGAGCGTCGGCTGCGTGTCCCGATCGTCGGTGAGGGACAGCACGGAGGCCGTTTCCTGAATGAACAGCTCCAACTCGCCGCGTAATTGCTGGCAGTCCGCACCGCAAGCGCGCAACACAGCGACCGCGGCACCATTGTCGATCAGGGCTAACAGCAAGTGCTCGATCGTGAGGAATTCATGCCGCTGCACCCGCGCGTCTTTGTAGGTGTGGTTAAGCGTAATCTCCAGCTCTTTGTTTAACATAGCCGTTCCTGCTTATTCCCGCTCCATGGTACAGAGCAGTGGGTGTTGATGTTCGCGCGCATAGGCGTTGACCTGCGCGGCTTTCGTCTCCGCGATTTCATGGGTGAACAGCCCGCACACGCCACGACCGCGCGTGTGTACCTCGAGCATGATGCGGGTCGCATCTTGCCGGTTCTTGGAAAAAAACTGCTCCAAGATGTGCACGACGAAATCCATCGGGGTGTAATCGTCATTGAGCAAGATGACCCTGTACAAGGGCGGACGTTTGAGCTTAGGCCGGGCATCTTGCAGCGCCAATCCGCCGTCGTGGTCATTTTGGGATTTCTGTGCCATGACCCAGGTGTTCCCGTAGTTGCTAGATAAATTATACGAACCCGAGAGCAATATTCCATGATCGGATGTCTTAGTGGTCGATGAGGAATGCCGTGCTTGAATTTTAGATGGGCAAAAAGCCTGCCCATTTCGTGGCCGCGGTTGGAAAGCGGTGCGCGTGGTAGGTAATGCTTGCACGTTTATGCGACGCAACGTAATCTTGATATTTTTGGTATTTAAGGGGGGTGATAGAGTGTACTTCTGGATGGCCGTAAGGTTACAATCGGTCCCGATCCGGCGGTGCGGTGGCACGAGTCAGGGAAGCAGCGGCGCGCAGGGATAAACGTATCATGGGGTCTGAGCCGCCGGCGTTCCTAACGCGGAGGGCTTCGGACGATTGTGTTAATCGGCAGGAGAGATGGTGATGGCGTTTGAAAGTGAAGCAAAGAAACTAGAACAAGAATGGGTGACTAACCCCCGCTGGAAGGCCTGCAAACGTGATTACCGCGCCGCAGATGTTGTGAAGCTACGGGGCAGTGTACCTATCGAGCATACCCTGGCGAAGCGCGGCGCGGAAAAGCTCTGGCACCTGATCCATAGCGAGGATTTCGTCAACGCCCTCGGGGCGCTTACCGGAAATCAAGCGGTGCAGCAGGCGAAAGCCGGCTTGAAGGCCATCTATCTCAGCGGTTGGCAGGTGGCGGCGGACGCCAATACCGCTTTCACCATGTACCCCGACCAATCACTTTATCCGGTCGACAGTGTGCCGACCGTGATCCGGCGCATCAACAACGCTTTGACCCGGGCAGACCAAATCGCGCACGCGGAAGGGGATAACAGCATCGACTATTTCCTTCCGATAGTCGCCGACGCCGAAGCGGGATTTGGCGGCGTGCTCAACGCCTTCGAGCTTATGAAACATATGATCGAAGCGGGCGCCGCCGCGGTGCATTTCGAAGATCAGCTCGCCTCGGCCAAGAAGTGCGGGCACATGGGCGGCAAGGTCCTCGTGCCGACCCAGGACGCGCTGCAAAAGCTCACGGCGGCGCGCCTGGCCGCGGATACGATGGGGGTGCCGACCTTGATCGTCGCCCGCACCGATGCCGAGGGCGCTAACCTCCTAACCTCCGATGTCGACGAACGCGATCAGGCGTTTTGCACCGGCGAGCGCACGGTCGAGGGTTTTTACGTCACCAAGAAAGGACTGGATCAAGCGATTGCGAGGGGGATTGCGTACGCACCTTACGCCGATCTCATCTGGTGCGAGACCCAGACGCCGGACCTCGCATTCGCGAAGAAGTTCGCCGAGGGTGTTCGCAAGCATCATCCGAATCAGCTTTTCGCATACAACTGTTCGCCCTCATTCAATTGGAAGAAGAATCTCGACGACGCCACGATCGCGAAGTTCCAGCGCGAGATGGGCGCGATGGGCTATAAGTTCCAGTTCATTACGCTCGCCGGTTTCCATGCCTTGAATTACAGCATGTTCAATCTCGCCTATGGCTACGCGCGAGAGCAGATGAGCGCCTTCGTGCAATTGCAGGAGGCGGAGTTCGCGGCGGTATCCAAGGGGTTCAGCGCCGTCAAACACCAACGCGAAGTGGGCACCGGCTACTTCGATTCCGTGACCCAAGCCATTACCGGAGGAAACTCTTCGATCACCGCCCTCAAGGGATCAACGGAAGAAGCTCAGTTCGAGGATCGCAAGGCCGCAAGCGCGCACTGATTTAGCAGCTTGCAGCAACCCGACAGGCGGCCGGAAGGCGCCTGCCGGGTTTTTTTTGGCGCGCGTTCCAGTAAGATCGGTTTATGCCGTTCCCGACCATCGAATCATTTGTCGGCAACACGCCGTTAGTACGTCTGCAGCGATTGCCGGGCGAGACCACGAACGTGATCTTGGCTAAGCTCGAAGGCGACAATCCGGCCGGTTCCGTGAAGGATCGCCCGGCCTTGAGCATGATCCGGCGCGCGGAGGAGCGCGGCGAAATCAGACCGGGCGACACGCTCATTGAGCCCACTAGCGGGAATACTGGGATCGCGCTGGCCTTGATCGCCGCTATCAAGGGCTACCGGATGGTGTTGATTATGCCCGAGCACATGAGCGTCGAGCGTCGCGCGGCCATGCGGGCCTATGGGGCTGAGATTATTTTGACGCCGGCGGCAGGGAGCATGGAGGCCGCGATAGACTTGGCGCACGAGATGGAGTACGAAGGCCGCGGGAAGGTCCTGGACCAATTTTCCAATCCCGACAATCCGCGTGCCCATTACGAAGGCACGGGGCCCGAGATCTGGCGTGCGACCGAGGGCCGTGTCACGCATTTTGTGAGCTCCATGGGTACGACGGGAACGATCATGGGAACATCCCGCTTTCTTAAGGAAAAGAACCCTAGGATCCAGATCGTCGGCGTGCAACCTCAGGCCGGAGCCTGCATCCCGGGGATCCGCCGTTGGCCGCCGGGGTATCTGCCCAAAATCTACGACCCCGCGCGCGTAGACCGGATCCTCGACGTGAGCCAGGAAGAGGCCGAATCCCTGACCCGGAGTTTGGCGGCGCAAGAGGGGATTTTCGCAGGCGTCTCATCGGGCGGAGCGGTCGCGGCCGCATTGCGCCTGGCGCGCGAGCTGCAGCAATCCGTGATTGTCACCGTCATCTGCGATCGCGGGGACCGCTATCTGTCCACGCAGCTTTTCCCAAGCAGTTGAGCGCGTGCTTGAGGCGCAGCGCCATCTATTTTCCTGCCGTGGTTGCGGAACATAAACGCGCATCGGGTCGGCCGTGAACGTGCTCGTGTTTGACATCGAGACGGTCCCGGACGTGGACACCGGCCGCCGTTTGTATGAGCTCACTGACCTGACGGATAAAGAAGTTGCGCAAGTCATGCACAGCAAGCGTATGCAGGAGACTGAGGGGAAAAGCGAGTTCCTGCGTCAACCGGTGCAGCGCGTGGTCGCGATTTCCCTCGTCTTACGCACGCCGACGCGCTTACATGTCTGGTCGATCGGGGAGCCGAGCTCGCCGGAGGCGGAGCTCATCCAGCGGTTTTTCGATGGGATCGAGCGTTATAGCCCCATTCTCGTTTCTTGGAATGGGCGGGGATTCGACCTTCCGGTGTTGCATTACCGCGGACTCCTGCATGGAGTCAATGCAGCCCGCTACTGGGAAACCGGCGGCAACGATCATGACTTTCGCTGGAACAATTATCTCAATCGTTTTCACGAGCGTCATACCGATCTCATGGACGTCATTGCGGGCTACGAACCGCGTGCTTTCGCCTCCTTGCACGATGTCGCGAGCCTGCTGGGATTTCCAGGGAAACTCGGGATGAGCGGCGCGGATGTGTGGGAGCGCTATCTTGCAGGCGATATCGAGGCCATACGTAACTATTGTGAAACCGATGTGCTGAACACTTATCTGATTTATCTTCGCTACGAGCTGATGCGCGGCAAGCAAACCCGCGATGGCTATGAAGCGGGGTGTCAAGCCTTGCGGCAGGCATTGGAGCAGGAATCGCGGCCACACCTGCAAGCCTTCTTGCACGCATGGAACGGCGTCTCCCCGTAGGCATCGCATACGGGCGAGGACCTCTCCTCGCCGCTAGCCGGCCGCCGCCGCGCGAGGTGCGCATCGAGACGCTCTCGGCGGAGGGCCGTGGCGTCGCGCATATCGACGGTAAGACGGTTTTTATCGACGGCGCCTTGGCGGGTGAACGGGTCCTATTCCGCTATCTGCGCCGGCGCGGCCGTTGCGACGAAGGCGTCGCCGATCGGGTCTTGGAGCCAAGTCTCATGCGTGTCTCGCCGCGCTGCCCGCATTTTGGTGTGTGCGGAGGTTGCAGCCTGCAACACCTTGCCGCCAGCGCCCAGATCGAGCACAAGCAGCGTGTGTTGCTCGAGCAGCTTCTGCATTTCGGACGAGTGCGGCCCGAGACAGTCCTCCCGCCGATCACGGGGCCTCTGTGGGGCTATCGCCGCAAGGCCCGTTTGAGCGTGAAATACGTCGATAAGAAGGGCGGTGTCTTAGCCGGGTTCAAGGAAAAAGGAGGACGGCGAGTCGCGGATCTCAGCCGATGTGAAGTCCTACACCCGAGCATCGGCTTGCGCTTGAATGAGCTGCGCCTGCTGGTGCAAGGCCTCAGCGTCGCGCGCGCCGTTCCTCAGATCGAGATCGCCGTGGAGGACCAAGAAAGCGCTATCGTCATCCGGCATTTAGCGCCTCTAACGGGCGCGGACGAGGATAATCTCAAGGCATTTTCGGATGGCACCGGAATAGCCGTATATCTGCAGGCCGGTGGACCGGAGTCGGTGATGCGGTTATGTCCGCCGGGGGATCCGATGCTCGCCTATAAGTTGTCCGGCCAAATCGAAATAAAGTTTCTACCCTTGGATTTTATCCAGGTGAACGCTGCGATTAATCGGGCGCTGGTCGATCGGGTGTTGACTCTATTAGCGCCGCTCGCAAGCGAACGGGTGCTCGATCTTTTCTGTGGCCTCGGAAACTTTACCTTACCCTTAGCGCAGCGCGCCGGATGGGTCGCAGGAATCGACGGGGATCGCACGCTGGTTCAACGCGCGCGCGCCAACGCCGCCGCTAACGGTCTCATGAATGTCCAGTTTCACGACTATGATCTAAACGACGACACAGCCCCGTTGCCGATTGCGGCCGATGCTTATGAGAAGGTGTTGCTCGATCCCCCGCGTGCGGGCGCGACGTCGATCCTCCGGCGTCTGCCGCTGGAATCGGTCAAACGTCTCGCTTACGTGTCTTGCAATCCCGCGACGCTGGCGCGCGACAGTGGAATCCTGGTGCGCGAGAAAGGCATGCGCCTTGTCGCGGCCGGTGTTCTCGACATGTTTCCGCATACCACCCACATCGAGTCTATCGCCGCCTTTGAACATGCCTGATAGACGGCTTAAGTCGTCATGTTCGACTCGAGGTGGTTGGAAAGAGCTGTACGCAAAATCGTGCTGTAAGTTAGCAAAAAAATTCTATCGATCGCCTTTGCCCCACCATTAAGATCTCATCACGCAGGGAAGCCCTATGGTTTTCGATGGAACGCTCGGTTGAATGCCCCTTCCTGTGCGTTACATCCACATCATCTATCTATGAATAGTAAAGGAGTAATGACATGGACATGTTTAAATCCAAATCAGCACCGACTTATGTACAGGCCGACAGGTTCGAACGATATTGTAATGTGTATCCAGAATGTCGTTCTTCAAGAAAGACATTTATGAGGAGAAACGTATCAGTGTTCACTGGGATCGCACTAGCTTTTGTCTTTGGGTTCCTTGGCACGTCCGAGGCCGTATTCGCCCATGACGGAAACTATGATCCTAACTTAATCCATGCTTGTGTGAAGGCGCGCGGCAGCAGGGTGGTTACAATTCTTAAACCCACTGCAAAGAGTTGTAAGAGGAAGAAGGGTCGTCCTGGGATGGGTCGTCCTGTTCATTGGTCTACCACTGGGCTTCAGGGCGTTCAGGGTCTAGCTGGTCCTGTCGGTCCACAAGGTCCTGCTGGTGCACCTGGTACTGATGGGCAGGATGGTGCCACTGGTCCTCAGGGCATTCAGGGTCTAGCTGGTCCTGCCGGTCCACAAGGTCCTGCTGGTGCACCTGGTACTGATGGTCAGGATGGTGCCACTGGTGCCACTGGTGCAACTGGTCCTCAGGGCGTTCAGGGTCTAGCTGGTCCTGTCGGTCCACAAGGTCCTGCTGGTGCCTCCGGGCTCCCCGGTGCGTCGTTGCTTTCATCTAACTACATCTTCAACTACCAGAACGATAACCAAGGGAACAACATTAAGCACGATAAGGTTGTGTATGACGCCATCCCTAGTACTATCAGCATGAAGATGGTAGTAACGAAGTTCGATGAAGACGGGGAAGTCAGCCGATCTCTCTTGTCGGACGGAAACCCGTTCAACATCAGCTTCCTGGTGGATGATCTCGCTCACAATGGTCCTGTATCTGTCGACTTCATCTATGCCGACTTGACTGATCTAGCCAATGGGGTTCATGGTGTATGGACCTCGCTTGGATGCACTACCGTTACTGGTAACGGAGACGGCAATGTTCAATTAGAGAAGGTGCTGCTAGATAAACCGACTGTTGGAGCATACATGCTGTCGTACACTATCACTCCTGGTGAAGCATGTCCGGATACAGTCAATGCAATCAATCCGCTCGGTGCTGCACTTGGTGCCATCAGTGTTCTGCCGGCATTGCCAGTCGAACTCGATGTAGACACAGATGGTGATGGTGTGGCCGATCATGCGGACTCCGATCCATTAGTCGCACAGTGACGACGGATTTAATCTAAAGCAACATACATCATCTACATTGGTGAAAACATGCGCCCCCTTAATTGGGGGCCAAAGTTTTTCTGACGAACCTCGGCCGTAAGGTGCAAATAGAACTTCGCGATCGTCAGAATAGTTCCGGTGCAGATTATCGAAGAGCGCCAGGGCCCCATCGGAGCGTTTGGCATCGGCGAGCGTCAGGCCGAGACCGATTTGAGCCGCCAAGCGCTCGGGCTGCAAGTGGTGCCAATTGCGGCGCCGTGTTGGCGCAAATGTCGCTAGCCCTGCTGTAGCAGTTTTATGAGGTCGATCGTGGCGGCATTGGCGCGCGCGATATAAGAGGCCATGACCAAGGAGTGATTGGCGAAGATCGCGAAGCCATCACCGGTGAGAACCATCGGGCTCATCAGCGCGTCCTGGGTGCTTTCCAATTCGCGTATGATCTGGCGCAGGCTGACGATTGCGTTCTTTTTATTGAGCACCGATTCGAAGTCGATCTCGATGGCGCGCAGGAAGTGCGCGAGGGACCAAGCCGCGCCGCGGGCTTCATAGAAGACGTCGTCGACCTCCATCCAAGGGGTTCTTACCATGGGGGCCGCGGAGAGCGATGCGTCCTCCGCAGCGGCCGGGTTCGCGCTGGTAATAAGCACGGGCGCCTTCCCGACGCTGGCGCTCAAGCGCTGAGACTGGTCCCCTAAGCGCGCCGCGACCAGGGAGAGATACGCGACCAGGTTATCGGCGCGCGTGTAAAACCGGGCAGGGGGTGTTGTCGCGTTCGTTAGCCTCGAAAAATAGCGTTCCAGTGCTCCGATACCCACTTTCGCTTGACCCTCGAAGGACGGAAACAGCCAGCCATCGGTGTCGTTGTGAAAATAGGGATCGGCGATGGATAGGTCGGCGTCTTCGGTCGATTGGGTCTGCGAGCGGCTAATGTCGTTGCGCAGCACACG
>JBOIDM010000190.1:0-4017 GCA_050740575.1 Gammaproteobacteria bacterium | reverse complement strand
CCATCGGCGATCGACTCGAAGGTCGGCTCTACACCATCCATGACTGCCCCTTGGACCTTGTCGGTGTTCTGCTCGAGGAAGCTGTAACCGAAGACGCCTAAGGCATTCGGATTGGCCTGGATCTTCTGCAGGATCAGGTTGTCGTTCTCGCCCGCCTCGACGTAGGCGCCGTCCTCGCGCACCGTATGACAGATGGCTTTGTACTTCTCCTCGTCCTTGTCCTTGAGCGCCTTAATCCAATCGAAGCTCTTACAGCCGCCCTCCATCGCAAGCTCGGCGAAGGCGTCGCGCGTCCCGGAGGTCGGGGGAGGGCCTAGGACCTCGATCTTTTTGTCCGGCAACGCAGGATTGACGTCCTTCCAGGTCTTATAAGGGTTCGCTATCACGGCTTCCCCGCCCTTGGGATCGGGGACGTCCTTGGCGAGCGCGAGATAGAGGTCCTTGACGCTGAGCTTATACTGCGGTGACCCCTTTGAATTGGCGATGGCGATCCCGTCGTAACCGATCTTGACCTCCAGGATGTCCTTGACGCCGTTCTGCTCGCAACCCTTGACCTCGGAATCCTTGATGCGACGCGAAGCATTGGCGATATCGGGGTGGTCCACCCCAACCCCCGCGCAAAAGAGCTTCATCCCCCCTCCGGTGCCCGTCGACTCGATCTTGGGCGTCTTGAAGCCGCCGGTCTTACCGAACTGCTCAGCGACAGTGGTTGCGAAGGGGTAGACCGTGGATGAGCCGACGATGTTGAAACGTCACGTCACTGTCACATCGCGCGCCACTAGTGTGCCAGGTTCATGCGGTGACTGGCGCTAGCCAACAATCATGGTACCGTCCGCCGAAAAACGGGCGCGCCGATACGACCCGCTGCTCAGCAAGCCAAAGACGGTGCTGTCTGATCGCGACGGATAATGGGTCGGGAGAATTTAGGATCCCGGGGCCTGGAGCAGCGCCCCCGCATCGTTAGAGAGGCGGCGCACCGCACACGCTAAAGTGGCGTGTCTTTTACCCCTGATCCACCTTAAACCTTTCGTACAGGTCAACCGCCCGCGCCCATAGCGGCCCCGGTTCACCACGGCCCACGGGATGCCCGTCCAAGAGGGTCACCGCCAGGATCTCGCGCACCGAACTGGTCAGCCAGATTTCCTCCGCGGCCAGGAGCTCGGCGCGCGGAACCTCGATCTCCACGCAGGAGATCCCCGCCGCGGGCAATATTTCCACCAGCACGTCGCGGGTGATCCCCGGCAGGAGTGCATGGCTCTTGGGCGGTGTCTTGACTATACCGCCCGCGGCGATGAACACGTTGCTGGCCGCGCCCTCGGTCAGCCGGCCGTCCCGCAGCAATATGGCTTCATACGCGCCGACATCGGCGGCGCGCTGCCGCAGCATCACGTTCGGCAGCAGATCGATGGCCTTGATGTCGCAATAGCGCCAGCGGATATCCTCACAGGTGATCGCGCTGACGGGTGCATGGCCGCGGTTGGGATCGAGGCAGGTGCTCATCGCAAACACGGTCGGCGTGATGGGCTCGGGCAATACATGGTCGCGCTTGGCTACCCCGCGGGTCACCTGCACATACATGGATTGATCGCCGCCCCCGTTACGCTCGACCAGCGTATTCAATAGGCCCGCCCAATCGCGATCACAGAGTGGCTGCGGGATGCGAATCGCCTCCAGGCTCTGCCGCAGCCGTGCGAGATGCTGGTCCAAGCGAAATGTGCGTCCGTTGAATACCGGGATCACCTCATAGACGCCGTCACCGAAAATGAAGCCCCGATCCAGCACGGAGACGCGTGCGCGCTCGAGGGCGATGAACTCGCCGTTAAGGTAGCAAACCGGCATCGCGGGACACGGCTACTGTATAAGCATCCACACTTCGTCTACGAGGCGGTTATAGAGCGGCCCCTCGGCGATGGACTTCAGCAAAACCAGCGGCCTTTGCATAAGCGCCTTGCCGCGCAGATTGATCTTCAAGGTCCCACCTCGTTGCCCTTTCGCCACCGGCGCAACGATCCGCGGTTCGAGATGTATCGTCGCCTTCAAATCCTTATGCCGCCGCCGCGGCAAGGTGATGAAAAGGTCCTCCGCCAGGCCCACGTCGGCGGCCTGCGTTTCACCCTTCCACACCCGCACCTGGGCGATCGCCTGATGGGCGGCGTACAGGCGATGGGTTTCGTAGAACCGGAACCCATAATTGAGCAGCCCCTGGGTTGCGGCGCCGCGCGCCTTTTCCGTTTTCGACCCCAGCACCACCGAAATTAGCCGCATGCCGTCGCGCAGCGCGGAGGCCACCAAACAATACCCGGCGCCCTGCGTATGACCGGTCTTGAGGCCGTCTACGGACGCATCGCGCCACAGAAGCTTGTTGCGGTTAGGTTGTTTGATACCGTTAAAGGTGAATTCCTTGATTTTGGCGAGCGCGTAGACATCCGGATAATCACGGACGAGCGCCCTGGACAGGAGGGCGAGATCGCGCGCCGTCGTGTAGTGGTTTGGATCGGGAAGCCCCGAGGTGTTGGTAAAGTGAGTGTTTTTAAGACCGATACGCCGAGCGTGCTGGTTCATGAGCTCCGCGAAAACCTCTTCGGAACCGGAAATATGCTCGGCGAGCGCAACGCTCGCGTCGTTGCCCGACTGAATGACCACACCCATTAATAGGTCCCTGACGGAGACCTGTTTACCGACCTCGATAAACATCTTCGACCCGCCCGTGCGCCACGCCTGCTCGCTGATGGTTACCGGATCCTCCAAGGCGACATTCCCTTCCTTCAGCTCATGAGCGAGCGCGTACATCGTCATGATCTTGGTCAGGCTCGCGGGTTCCAAGCGCTGGTCCGGGTTGCCTTCGGCGAGGAGATCTCCACTGTGATAATCCATCAAAACGTGTGCCGCGGCGTCGATCCGCGGTGGGGGCGCCATCGGCGCCTCAAGGGCATGCACGGAGGTCGATAACACCGACAGTAGAACCAAAAATGAATAGATTTTCATGGTGGTTTGCAAAACGCATGGGCGCATACGTGATACAGGCATGCCGCCCGGAAACTGTGTATTAGTTTTCGATAAGGCGATGATCTCGGACACCCATCCTTGTAAGCCGCTCGGCGACGCGACTTGCGGCCGCCGTCGTGGGCAAGGGACCGACGTGTACGAGGTAATAGGATCTGTCCGCGATAACGTCCGGCCGGATCTCAACGCCGTTATCCAGCAGCGCCAGGATATGCTTGCGCATGCGCTCCGCGTTGCTCATTTCGGAAAAGGCGCCCACCTGCAAATAATACCCCGGGCGCGTGAGCGATCGATGGCGCGGTGGTGGAGCCGCGGCACGGACCGCCGGTCGGCGGCCAGGCGGGATGGTCCGCAGCTCGACACGCGCCGTGCCGGGTCCATGAACACCGAGCTTCACGGCCGCCGCATAGGAAAGATCGATGACACGATCATCCTTGAACGGTCCCCGATCGTTGACCCTTACGATGACCCGGTGGCCGTTCTCCAGATTGGTGACCTCGACGTAGGTCGGCAACGGCAAGACCCGATGCGCCGCCGTCATCTTATACATATCGTAGGTCTCTCCGCTCGATGTGCGGCGCAGGTGAAAGTCGCGGCCATACCAAGAAGCGATCCCGCGTTCCGCGAATCCCGCGGCATTTTTCAACGGGCGGTAACGCCGGCCAAAGACCTCGTAGAATTCGGGGTTGCCGTAACGGCTCAAGGGCTCGTCACGAGCCGGGGAGGCGGGATCGGGAATTTTTGCCGCCGGGGAAGCGGGTCCTTGCCGCACGGGCGGTGTGCCGCACCCCGTGGCTAGCAGGCCAAGGCAGAGTAGAAAGGCGTACCCGTAGCTTCGGCCGGCTTCAGTGGCTGGCGATGGGATCACGCGGATGAGCATCACTGTTTTTATAACCGTGCCTGACGGCCTCGGCCAGTTGAAATACGGCCATCGCGTATAAAGCGCTATGATTATAGCGCGTTATCACGAAGAAGTTTTTCAGCGCCAGCCAAAATTCCCGGCCGGCGCCGGTG
>JBOIDM010000189.1:0-2294 GCA_050740575.1 Gammaproteobacteria bacterium | reverse complement strand
TTCCTGGAGCGTCCGCCAGGGTCGTCCAAGCGTAGGTGATTGAGCAGGATAATCGAAATGGCGCTACAACGGTGCATCGGCTGGCGCCTCATAGCCGGCTCTCCGAGCCGCAAGCGATGTAGCCGGGCGCGAAATACGGGTAAATCCGCCGCATAAGGCGATGGGCGTTTATAAACATGAGAAAAAAAGTTGCTTTGATCACGGGTATCACCGGGCAGGACGGCGCTTATCTGGCCGAGTTCCTGTTGAAGAAAGACTATGAGGTGCACGGCATCAAGCGCCGGACATCGCTGTTCAATACCAATCGCATCGACCATCTGTATCAGGACCCCCATGAGGAAAATAAACGATTCATTCTCCACTATGGCGATCTGACCGACTCGAGCAGTCTAATATTCGCCGTGCAAAAGGTGCGACCGGATGAGATCTACAATCTTGGAGCACAAAGCCACGTCGCGGTGTCCTTTGAGGAGCCCGAATATACAGCGAACTCCGATGCGCTTGGAACGCTAAGATTGCTGGAAGCGATCCGCATCCTCGGGTTTGAGAGGAGTACACGCTTCTATCAAGCCTCGACCTCGGAGCTCTACGGCCTCGTCCGCGAGGTTCCTCAAAGGGAAAGCACCCCATTCTATCCCCGATCCCCTTATGGCGCAGCGAAGCTCTACGCCTATTGGATTACCGTTAACTACCGCGAAGCGTACGGCATATATGCTTGCAATGGCATTCTTTTCAACCACGAATCGCCCATCCGCGGAGAGACTTTTGTCAGCCGCAAAATCACCCGCGCCGCCGCGCGCATCAAACTAGGGCTGCAGGATCGGCTTTACTTGGGCAACCTCGATGCGAAACGCGATTGGGGCCACGCGCGCGATTATGTCGAAGCGCAGTGGCTCATTCTTCAGCAGGCGCAGCCCGAGGATTTCGTCATAGCCACCGGCGAACAGCATTCTGTGCGAGAGTTTACGGAGCTGGCTTTTCGCGAGGTGGGGATCGAGATCGAATGGCGGGGACGGGGTGTCGAGGAGGTTGGCATTGCCGTTTCGGGACATGCAACCCGCGACGGCGCCGCGGTGGTCGCCGTGGACCCCCATTACTTCCGGCCAAGTGAGGTCGAAACGCTGCTTGGGGATCCATCCAAGGCAAGCAAGAAGCTTGGCTGGCACCCACGAATCACATTCACGGAGCTGGTCGCGGAGATGGTGCGCGAAGACCTGAAGCAAGCGGAGCGCGACGAGCTTTGCCGCCGTGAAGGGTATAAAGTGTATAATTACAGTGAATAGAGGATGGATAAAACTGCGAAGATTTATGTAGCGGGCCATGCGGGTCTGGTCGGCTCCGCCGTCTGCCGCAAGCTGAAAGCCGATGGGTATTACAACACGCTAACCCGCAACCGTGCCGAGCTGGATCTGACGGCGCAAGCGGCGGTTCAGGCCTTCTTCCGGGCAGAACGGCCGGAATTCGTGTTCCTGTGCGCGGCGAAGGTGGGTGGTATTTGGGCCAACTGGACGTATCCGGCGCAGTTTATTTACCAGAATCTGGCGATACAGACGAACGTTATTCATGAGGCAAAGAATAGCGGTGTCAAGAGGCTACTGTTTTTTGGGTCATCCTGCATTTATCCGCGCGATTGTGCTCAGCCGATAAGGGAAGAGTATTTGCTGAGTGGGCACTTGGAACACACAAATCGCCCTTACGCAGTGGCCAAGATCGCCGGCATCGAAATGTGCTGGGCATACAATCGCGAGTACGGTGCACAGTATCTCGCGGCGATGCCAACCAACCTTTACGGGCCAGGCGATGATTATGATTTGGAGACGTCCCATGTTTTGCCGGCGTTAATACGGAAAATGCATGAGGGGAAAATTCATGGGGCGAGCAGCGTTACGTTGTGGGGCACCGGTCAACCGAAGCGGGAGTTTCTGTATTCGGATGACCTCGCGGATGCCGCGGTCTACCTAATGAACCTTCCGGATAACGAGTTTTCGCCGCTGTGTGCATCCACGGCGGCGCCACCGCTCATCAACATCGGTTATGGCGAGGACCTAACGATCCGCGAGCTAGCGGCGTTAGTGCGCATGACCATTGGATTCAAGGGGGATATCGAGTGGGATTTAAGCAAGCCGGACGGCACTCCGCGCAAACTCCTCGATGTTACACGCTTGCACCGACTGGGCTGGAAGGCCAGAATTGGATTGGGCAAAGGGATCGGTAAGGCGTATGAAGATTATCTGGACAGCCAGTCCGTGCGGGTCAAACATACTTAATCCACGACCAAACTCACCTGCGGCAAA
>JBOIDM010000188.1:0-21134 GCA_050740575.1 Gammaproteobacteria bacterium | reverse complement strand
GGCTTGCGGCGTCTATTTGCCTTGGAATTGCCTCAGCAAATCAAATATCTGAGGAAAACTATGCCACGGATCGAGAAAGCGGTTTTGTTGCATCGGCCACTCGGGCATCGGGACGCATTACTCAGGGATCTCATCGATGCCACTATGGATCGCGCGTTCCTGGGTCCGTCTGCCGGGATCCGGACGGAAGACGAGTTCCGAAAGCGATTGGCACAGGGGAGCGGGAAGGTAATTCCTACCTTCGATGGACTCGTCGATCTCGTACTCGCCGTTTTGGTAGAGTGGCAGGCCGTTCAGACGAAACTCGCCAGCGCGCATCCGAGCTCGCAAAAGGACGTGCGGGAGCAACTGAGTTACCTTATCCACCCCGGCTTTGTTTCCGCCACGCCCGCCGATTGGCTGCGCGAACTACCGCGTTATCTCAAGGCTGCCGGTCTCCGCTTAGAGCGGTTCCACCGCGATCCCTTAAAAGATAGCCAACGTGCCGCTTCCGTCGCCGCGGCCTGGAATCATTGCGTAGCACGGCTACGAGCTCAGGATACCGCGCCGGAATTCATCCGCTACCGCTGGCTGGTCGAGGAATACCGGGTTTCGCTCTTTGCCCAAGACCTCGGCACCGCCTGCCCGGTCTCCCAAGCGCGATTGAACGCCCAATGGAACCGGGTGCAGGCGAGCTCGCCTGCCGGGGGACGAGTCGCCTAAGATGACAGGGGAAAATATCGTCTTCTCGCTCTTTCTCGTTTTCACGGGCGCGGCGTTTCTAGCCACGCTCGCTCTTTACGCCCGTCAGGCGATGCTGGTCGCGTATATCGCGCTCGGTGTAGTGCTTGGCCCGTGGGGTATCGGGTTGGTCTCGGATATCGCGTGGATCGAGGACGTGGCGGCGATCGGGATCATGTTTTTGTTATATCTCATCGGCCTCAACCTTCCCCCGCAGCAACTGTGGCGCCTACTCGGAGAAGCCTTGTGGGTGACCTTGTTAAGCTCAATAGTATTCGCTCTGCTAGGCGGCGCTTTGGGGCTCGTCTTCGGATGGTCTCCCGCGGACGCCGCTTTTCTTGGCTGTGGGCTCATGTTTTCCAGTACCATCATCAGCGTAAAGCTCCTCCCGACCACCGCGCTCCACCATCGGCACACCGGACAGGTCATCATCAGCGTGTTATTGCTCCAAGACCTGGTGGCCATCGTGATACTGCTCCTGTTGCAGGGATATGCTAAAGGCGGACAGCTTGCCGTTGACATCGTGATGCAGCTTTTAGCTTTTCCGATGCTGGTGCTGATCGCCTATGCGCTCGATCGCCTAGTGATGGAAAGGCTCATCACGCGCTTCGATCAGATCCATGAGTATATTTTCTTACTTGCTATCGGGTGGTGTCTCGGGATCGCCGAGCTCGCCCGTGTCCTAGGATTGTCCCATGAAATCGGTGCCTTCATCGCCGGCGTCACCCTGGCGACGAGTCCGATCGCCCCCTTCATCGCCGAGAGCTTGAAACCCGTGCGCGATTTTTTCCTGATCCTGTTCTTTTTTTCCTTAGGCGCTGCTTTCGACCTGGGGGCGTTGGCTCACCTCATGGTGCCGGCGCTAGCGATTGCAAGCGCTGTACTGGTCGTAAAGCCCTGGGTGTTTCGAGAGCTGTTAAAACGGGCCGGAGAAAAAGCGGATATTTCACAAGAAATCGGCGTACGGCTCGGCCAGAACAGCGAGTTCGCCCTCCTCATCGCAGTGCTGGCGGTGGAATCGAAGTTCGTCGGCGACGATATTTCTTATCTGGTTCAGATCACGACCCTAATAACGTTTATCATCTCCTCGTATGTGATCGTACTGCGATATCCGACCCCTATCGCGGTCTCCGACCGCTTACGACGCGACTAGCCCGTGTTCCTCACCGGGGCGTTGCCTGGAAGAGGGTGCGGGCTGTGAGCCATTTTGGATGATACATGAGGAGGAAAAATGAGCGATAGAGATTACGGTTACGATGCAACCAAGACGCCGTTTGAACCAAGAGCAGCTCTCTTCAATGCAAACAATGCACTCTGTCTCGCTGCCGCCGCCAACCTAGCTTACGAAGAGTCCCCAATGCCCGAATCTGTGGTGAGCCAATGGGGATTTGAGAAATACCGTTTCATCGGGGCGAAAGGGACGCAGGGCTTTGTCTGCGGAAATGCCAAGCTGTTACTGATCGTATTCCGCGGAACGGAACCGGAAAAACTTAAGGATTGGCTCACTAATATAATGATCGAGCCCGTTGCTGGCCCTGCCGGAGAGATTCATAAGGGTTTCTGGGGGGCAGTCACCGGGGTCTGGCCACAGATCCAACAAGCCTTGACAGAATACCGCACCAATCACCAGCCGATCTGGGTCGGCGGCCACAGTCTCGGGGGAGCGCTTGCGCTGTTGACTGCAGCGCGTTTGCAATTGCAGGAGCAGACGCTTGTCCAGGGGGTTTACACCTTTGGTCAACCCCGAGCGGGAAATTACAGCTTCGCCAAGGCGTTTGATCGGGTTCTTGAAGGGCGGGCAATCCGATTCGTCAACAATAATGACGTAGTGCCGCATGTGCCCCTATCCGGTCCCGTTCAAAGATATTGGCATACCAAGGGCCTGATTTATATCGACGCTGATGGGAATCTAAAACCTGATATACCCTACTTGAAGCGCTTGCGGGATAGCCTTAGAGGCGCTGCTCAAGATCTGGGCAAGCTCGGGCCGGATGCGCTCAAGGATCATTCGATGGACAACTATGTTCGTCATATCAGGCAATCTATTAAATGAGATGATTACGCCCTCGTGATCGCCGAGGACTAGACTTGCATCGAGAGCAATGGACCGACCGAAACGAAGACCCTTTCCGGAGATCGCAAAGTCGAACAGGCCAAGGAGCAGAATCTCACAAATAGGTGTTAGGTATGAACACTGCACATGCGTATAAGACCCTATCTATGGTTGCCACGGCACGACGATAATGAATTTCGTAATTTCCAGCGCACCGCCAAATACCCCGCGCCCGGCGTGGCAGGAGTTTATCGCCGTGGTCGCCTTTCCAGCCTCGTTTTTTATTGCCATCGCGGCATTTCTCTGGGCCAACGCAAACGGATATCCGAAGTGGGTCAGTGCCTATCTCCCGGTGATTCTGTGCGCGGCCATCATCCTCCCTTTGCTGGAACGCATCACACCCTATCGGCGCGACTGGCGACCGGACGCCAAGGAATGGTTCACGGACGCGCTCTATACCATCGTCATACAAATTGCTTTACCGGCGTTACTCGCGCTGCTGGTGGTGCTCGCATTGAGTGACTTGGCCGACCCGTATCTGCACTCTTCGTTGTGGCCGCATCAATGGCCGATTCTCCTCCAAGGCATACTGATAGTCCTGCTGGTTGATCTGATGCGCTACTGGGTCCATCGCTACGCGCACACCAATCCCATCCTGTGGCGGTTGCATGCGGTGCATCATTCGCCCGACAAGCTCTACTGGCTTAACACTGCGCGTTTTCATCCGTTGGAGAAGGTCTTGCAGTTTACGTTCGACTCGCTGCCGTTCATTCTTCTGGGCGTGAATGAATTCGTGCTGGCGTTCTATTTCGTCTGCTATTCGGTGAACGGCTTCTATCAGCACAGCAACGTCCATCTCCGGCTCGGGCTGCTCAATTACATTTTCAGCACCGCCGAGCTGCACCGCTGGCATCACTCGAAAATCCTGCGGGAAGCCAACCATAACTACAGCAATACCACGATAATCTGGGACATTGTGTTTGGAACGTACTATCGTCCGCGTAATCATGATCTGGCACGGGCCGGTATCCGGAATAACAGCTATCCGCAGAGCTTCGGCCGGCAATTGCTCGGACCGTTCGTGGAGGGCTTGGAAAGCCGTGATGTGTTCGTACCCTCGCTACGCCAGATGGCGATGAATGTCCTACTCAGGCTCGGCTTCGCCAGGATCAAATACGCGCATTGGCGCGCTCTGGAAAAGGCTACGCGCCACGTCGCGGAAGTGCAGAAACAGGTGTTGCACAAAGCACTGAAACAGAATCGATCCACCACGTTTGGCGAGCGCTACCATTTTGCGGAAATATCATCCGTCGAGGATTTCCAGCGTCTATGCCCGGTGCAAACATACGACAGCCTTTACCCCTTTATTGACGAACAAGAGAATACCGGCAAACCCGCCATCACGGCCGAGAATGCGATTCTCTATGCTAAGACCAGCGGCACCACCGGCGCGGCGAAGTTGTTGCCGGTGACACCCACCATGTTCGCGCAGATAAAAACCCAACAGGCCATCGCCGGTTATCTGCAGTATCGTACCTGCCCGCGCGCCTTCCGGGGAAAGCTGCTAGGAATCATGGGCGCCGCGAAGGAGGAAAGAACCGGGAGCGGAAAAATAGTCGGTTCGATTTCGGGCGTCATGTACGAAAAACTGCCGTTGGCAATGAAAAAGAAATTTATCGTTCCGGCCGTTGTGTTCGGCCTTAAGGACCATCTGACCAAATACCTGTTGATACTCCGCCTGGCGCTGGCCGAGAAAGACATCACGTATGTCGCGACCGCAAATCCATCCACGTTCGTGCTGCTGCTGGAGCTTTTGCACAAGCACCGTGATTTGCTGTTAACCAGCATTGAGACGGGAGAATTTCCCGCCGAGCACGCACTGTCCCCTGAGGTCGCTAACATAGTAAAAAACAAACTCCGGCCGAATCGGGAAAGGGCTACCGAGTTGAGAAGCTTATTTGTCGCCAAGGACCGGTTGACCATCAAGGATGTCTGGCCGCACGTCGCGCTGGTAGCAACGTGGACGGGGGGCAATTGCCGCATTCCGTTACAAACCGTCAAAGCGCAGCTACCCGCGAAGACCTTGATCATGGACCTCGGGTATTTGGCGAGCGAATGCCGGACCACTTTTGCAGTCGAAGCGGATACTTCCTCGGGTTTGCCGTCGTTTCAGGATTATTTCTTCGAATTTGTGGAGCGCGTGAAATGGGACGACAAGGTCCCGGAATTTCTCACGCTGGATCGGCTGAAGAACGGCAAGGAGTATTACATTTTTGTCACGACCACGGGCGGGCTCTATCGCTATGACATGAATGACATCGTGGCTGTGACCGGACAGCTGCATCAGGCCCCGTTGATCGAGTTCATTCAGAAAGGCCGGGGCGTGACCAATATCACCGGCGAGAAGCTTTACGAAAAACAAGCGACCCGGGCCACGGCGGACACGGCGCATCAGTGTTCGTTGACCGTTCCTTTCTTTATCGCCCTCGCCGATCGCAGCGCCAGACGCTATGAGTTCTATCTGGAGCTGGCCGACTCCCGTGCGCCGCATCGCCATGAATTGAGCTGCGTGCTCGATGACAATCTCTGTCGGCAGAACGAGGAATACAAACAGAAGCGCGCCAGCGGCCGCCTCAAGGCCGCGGAAGCCAGGTTTCTCATGCCGGGAACCGCCACGCGATATCGTGAGCATCTGGTCAAACGCGGTCAGAAGGACGGGCAGTTCAAGGCTCAGTGTTTGGCTTATAAGGACGATGACGATTTCGATTTCCAGCAACACCTCGCGGCGGGTTAGTGCAAACATGAAAATCGCGAGCCTTTCCCTAGAACCGCTGCGCATTCCGTTCCGCGTTTCCTTCAAGCATGCCTCGGCGGACCGCAACGTTACCCAAAGCGTTCTGGTGATGGCCCGGTCAGGTGAAGGCGTGACGGGTTATGGCGAGGGTTGCCCGCGCGAATACGTCACGGGCGAAACGGACGCCAGTGTCGCTGCGTTTTTTGAACGGCATCGGGTAGATCTCATGGCCAAGGTTATCGATCTGCCGACTCTGGAAGAATGGCGCCAGGTTCATGGGCGGGACATCGACCAAAACCCGGCGGCGTGGTGCGCGCTAGAGCTGGCGCTGCTAGACCTTTTCGCTAGGCAGAACAAGCAACCGGTGGAGGCATTGCTTGGGATGCCGCCGCTGGCAGGACCGTTTGTTTACACCGCTGTGCTCGGTGCCATGGGCGCGGGACAGTTTGCCGACACCTTAGGTCGCTACCAGAAGCTTGGGTTGCGCGATTACAAGATCAAGCTTTCGGGCGATTCCGCCCGCGATCGTGGGAATCTCGCCACCCTGCGATCCGCCGCTATTGCGCCAGCACAGGTGCGGGCCGATGCGAACAATCTCTGGTCCGACCCCGAGGTGGCTCAAGACTATCTCGAATCGCTCGATTTCTCCTTTGCTGCTATCGAGGAACCGCTTCGGCCCGGGCAGTTTGCCGATCTGGCAGTGCTCGCCGAGTCACTCGCGACTCGTATCGTGCTGGACGAGAGCATTACCCGGGAGAACCAGCTCTCGCGGCTGCCAGGGGCGCCAGAGCGGTGGATCGTGAATCTTCGCGTTTCGAAAATGGGTGGCCTGCTGCGCTCGCTAACTGTAGCGAACCGTTGCCGCGAAATTGGCCTTGCTCTGCTCGTCGGCGCCCAGGTAGGCGAAACGAGCCTGCTCACGCGCGCGGCGCTCATCGCGGTGCAGGCGGCACGCGACATCGTGATCGGGCAGGAAGGTGCGTTCGGCACAATGTTGTTGGAGGCCGATGCCATGCAACCGACGCTCATGTTCGGCGCAAAGGGTGGTCTCGATATCGATTCATTACGGCTCGACCAATCACCGGGCTTCGGCTTGGTGCTGGCGCCGGACCTTGCCGAGCGCTACTTAGGAATTGGCTCCAACGGAGTAGGTGGCGTGCGATATGTTGGATCACGAAAAGGAAAGGACTAGATTTAGCGCGTACCGATTGGCGGATCTCCTACGCTCTGCTCATTGTTGCGATGCTACTCGTCGGAGGGCTAACGGCCATCGTTCTCAAGAAGCCGACTCTCGGCAGAAAATCCTCCCAAAAAAGAGGGAAGAAGTGAGAAACCCCCAAGCGAGGCAAAAGTAGCGAGACCGTCGATATTAACTTCGCGGGATCGTTTTTCTCACTAGGCGGGATGGAGCACCGCTTCCGGCAGCTTCCTTCACCTCATTGAGTGTGCCAACCGCTGGATCTGGATGCAGCAACATTTTCAGGCCATTGGACGCCGTTCGACCGTAGACATTTTTGCGCGGTTTGGGTGAGAGAAAGCGCGGAAATATTTTTACGGGATTTTTATTCTTGTGCTCGAACTTTTAGCGCCATCTTTACAGCGCAGCGGCTAAATTACACCCAATCTACTAGTGATGGAGTGATGCCTATGGATCTGCTTTACCTTGGACTGATTGCGATCTTTTTCACCGCGACGGCAGCGCTCGTCTACGGTTGCGAACGCCTGAGGAGGTCCGAATGACTTGGCTCTACCTCTTAAGCGGCGGAATCGCCACGATGCTGTTGGTGTATTTGGTTGTCGCTTTAATTAAACCGGAGTGGTTCTCATGAGCGCCAATGGTATTTTGCAAATCGTGGTGTACCTTGCCGTGCTGCTCGCCCTGGTCAAACCGCTCGGCGCATACATGGCCCGCATCTACGCAGGCCAGCCGGCATTGCTCAACCGAATCGGTGCGCCCTTCGAGAATTTAATGTACCGCCTGTGCGGCGTCGATCCGTCAAAGGACATGCGCTGGACAGAGTACGCCTTGGCTATGCTGCTATTCAACCTCCTGGGCGCCGTCGTCGTTTACGGCCTGCAACGGCTGCAAGGGGTTCTGCCCTTGAATCCCCAGGACTTCGCCGCGGTCAGCCCCGATTCGTCTTTCAATACAGCGACGAGCTTCGCTAGCAACACCAACTGGCAAGGGTATGGGGGCGAAACAACCATGAGCCATCTTACCCAGATGCTCGGGCTCAGCGTGCAGAACTTCCTCTCCGCCGCCACCGGCATGGCCATCGTGATAGCCTTGATTCGGGGATTCGCTCGTCGCTCGGCGGATGGCATCGGCAACTTCTGGGTGGATATGACTCGGACCACGCTGTACATCCTGCTGCCGCTTTCGTTGATTCTGGCGATCGCCTTGGTCAGCCAGGGCGTGATCCAGAACTTCGACGCCTATAAGACGGTGCCGCTTCTGGAGCCGACGGCTTATGAACAACCCAAGGTCGATGCGGCGGGCCAGCCGGTGCTCGATGCAGGGGGGGAGCCGGTCACGGAGACCGTACCGGTGGCCGAACAGACCCTCGCCATGGGGCCGGTCGCCTCCCAGATCGCAATCAAGCAACTCGGTACCAATGGGGGCGGTTTTTTCAATGTTAATTCGGCGCACCCGTTTGAGAACTCGACGCCGCTGAGTAATTTCTTCGAGATGCTGGCGATCCTCTTGATCCCCGCGGCCCTCTGCTACACCTTCGGCAAGATGGTCGGTGACACGCGACAAGGCTGGGCTATCCTCGCGGCGATGACAGTGATGTTTGTGGGCTTCCTGGCCTTGGCCGAGTATGCAGAGATCAAGGGCAATCCGGCGTTGACTGCGTTGGGTGTTGACCTAATGCCCGGCGTCGCACAGCCCGGGGGCAATATGGAGGGCAAGGAGACCCGCTTCGGCATCGCCAACTCCGCGCTCTGGGCGACCGCTACCACCGCGGCCTCCAACGGCTCGGTGAATTCCATGCACGACTCTTATACGCCGCTCGGCGGCCTGGTGCCGCTGTGGTTGATCCAGCTCGGCGAGGTGGTCTTCGGCGGGGTCGGCTCGGGCCTATACGGGATGCTCATGTTCGCCATCGTCGCCGTGTTCGTCGCGGGGCTCATGATCGGCCGTACCCCGGAGTATCTCGGCAAGAAGATCGAGTCCTTCGAGGTGAAGATGGCGGCACTGACCTTGCTCATTCCGCCGCTTCTGATCCTCGCCTTTACGGCCCTTGCAGTGCTGTTGGACACCGGGCGGGCGAGCATCTTTAATCCGGGGCCCCATGGTTTTTCCGAGGTGTTATACGCCTTCTCCTCGGGAGCGGGCAATAACGGCAGCGCCTTCGCCGGGATTTCGGCTAATACGCCCTTTTATAACCTCATGATCGGCTTGGCCATGCTCTTCGGGCGCTATTGGCTTGCGGTGCCGGTGCTCGCAATCGCCGGGTCGCTCGCGGCAAAGAAGCTGGTGCCCGTTGGCCTGGGAACCCTGCCCACGCACACGCCGCTCTTCGTCGTGCTGCTCATCGGCACGGTGCTGATGGTCGGCGCGCTCAATTTCATTCCCGCCCTGGCCCTGGGTCCCATGGTGGAGCATTTGATGATGATTGGAGCTAGCTGAGATGACTAACGAAACCCTCGCGATAACCCGCCCGCTTCCCAAGACCGTGTGGGCCTCGCTCTTCGATCCGACGATCCTGCGTCAGGCGATGGGGGACTCGTTCAAGAAGCTGGCACCGCGATACCAATGGCGTAACCCGGTGATGTTCGTGGTGTACCTGGGGAGCCTACTCACCACGGTCCTTTATATCCAGGCGTTGGTCGGCCAAGGGGAGGCTCCGCCGGGTTTCATCCTGGCAGTGACCGTGTGGCTCTGGTTCACACTCCTCTTCGCGAACTTCGCCGAGAGCGTCGCCGAAGGCCGGGCCAAAGCCCAGGCGGCCTCGCTGCGCCGGGCGCGCCGGGCCGTGATGGCCAAGCGCCTCGACGAGCCGCGGCAAGGCGCCACCTGGTCGAAGGTGGAAGGCCGCCTGCTGCGAAAAGGCGATGTGGTGCTGGTCGAGGCGGGCGATCTCGTCCCCGCCGACGGGGAGGTGATCGAGGGCGTGGCTTCGGTCGACGAGTCCGCCATCACGGGCGAGTCCGCCCCGGTCATTCGGGAGTCGGGCGGTGATTTCTCCGCCGTCACCGGCGGCACCCGGCTGCTCTCGGACTGGCTGGTCGTGCGGATAGTCGTGAACCCCGGCGAGGCCTTCCTCGATCGTATGATTACCATGGTCGAGTCGGCCAAACGGCAAAAGACACCGAACGAGATCGCGCTCACCATCCTGCTCGTGGCGTTGACGCTCATCTTCCTTTTTGTCACCGTGACCCTCCTGCCGTTCTCGCTCTATAGTGTGGAGGTCATAAAGGCCGGTGCACCGGTCACCGTCACGGTGCTCGTGGCCTTGCTCGTCTGCCTCATCCCGACCACCATTGGGGCGCTGCTCTCTGCCATCGGCATCGCCGGTATGGGGCGGATGATGCAGAAGAACGTCGTCGCCGTATCCGGTCGGGCCGTGGAGGCGGCGGGCGACGTCGATGTCCTCCTGCTCGACAAGACCGGCACCATCACGCTCGGCAACCGGCACGCGACGGCGTTTCTCCATGCGGGCGGTGTGGCGGTAGAGGACTTGGCGGACGCCGCACAACTGGCCTCGCTCGCCGATGAGACGCCCGAAGGCCGCAGCGTCGTGGTCTTGGCGAAGCACCAGTTCGGCCTGCGCGGACGGGATATTCGCTCCCTCGGCGCGACCTTCGTCCCCTTCAGCGCTCACACTCGGATGAGTGGCGTTAATCTCGGTGAGCGCCAGATCCGAAAGGGTGCCCCCGAGGCCATCCGCGCCTACGTACAGGCACAAGGTCGCGCGCTCCCCGACGACGTGGAAAAGCTCGTCTACATGGTTTCACGGCGCGGGAGCACGCCGCTCGTCGTGGCCGACGGACCTCGGGTACTGGGGGTCATCGAGCTTAAGGACATCGTCAAGGGTGGGATCAAGGAGCGTTTCGCGGAGCTCCGGCGCATGGGCATCAAGACCATCATGATCACCGGTGACAATCGGCTGACCGCCGCAACGATCGCGGCCGAGGCCGGCGTCGATGCCTTCCTCGCCGAGGCCACGCCCGAGGCCAAGCTCAAACTTATCCGCGAGCACCAGGAGGGCGGACGGCTGGTGGCGATGACAGGCGATGGTACCAACGACGCTCCGGCGCTCGCGCAAGCCGATGTGGCGGTGGCCATGCACACCGGCACCCAAGCGGCGAAGGAGGCCGGTAACATGGTGGATCTTGACTCCAACCCGACCAAGCTCATCGAGGTCGTGGAGACCGGCAAGCAGATGCTGATGACCCGCGGCGCCCTCACTACCTTCAGTATCGCCAACGATGTGGCCAAGTTCTTTGCTATCATTCCAGCCGCTTTCGTGAGCACCTATCCGGAACTTCGGGCACTCGATGTGATGCATTTGGCCACGCCGCAAAGCGCGATCCTTGCGGCGGTGATCTTCAATGCCTTGATTATCCCGATGCTCATCCCGCTGGCACTCAGGGGGATCCCCTACCGGCCTGTCGGCGCCCAAGAGCTGTTGCGTAAGAACCTGTGGATTTACGGGGTGGGTGGATTGATCGTGCCGTTTATCGGTATCAAGTTGATCGACTTCGTCCTCGTCGCGTTGCGACTCGTATGAAGGAGCCTACAGATGCTGAACCAAATTAAACCGGCCATCGTCCTTTTCACCCTGCTCACGGCCTTAACGGGCGTGATCTATCCGCTCGCCGTGACGGGGATTGCACGAGGAGCTTTTCCCGATCAGGCCAACGGCAGCCTCATCCTGAAGGACGGCCACCCCCTCGGCTCCTCCCTCATCGGGCAGCCTTTTTCGGACCCGAAGTATTTTTGGAGCAGGCCCTCGGCAACCGGTCCCTTTCCGTATAATGCCGCGGCTTCGAGCGGCTCGAACCTCGGGCCGCTGAACCCCGCGCTCCTCGGGGCGGTTAAGGCGCGGGTCGACGCACTGCGCCAGGCCGATCCTTCGCAGGCGGCGCCGATTCCGGTCGATCTGGTCACGACCTCGGGCAGCGGGCTCGACCCGCACATAAGCCCGGCTGCCGCCTACTATCAGGCGCCTCGCATCGCCAGGCTGCGTGGGGTTGCCATCGGTCATGTGCAACGGCTTATCGAAACGCATACCAACGAGCGTCAGTGGAGAATCCTCGGTGAGCCGCGCGTCAACGTGCTCAGCTTGAATCTTGCCTTGGACAGCGGACAATGAGCACCCATGTCGTCGGCGACGGATAATCGGCCTAATCCGGATACGCTGCTGGCTAAGGTCCAAGCCGAAGAAACACGGGCCGCCCGCGGTAAGCTTCGAATCTACTTTGGGTCCTGTGCGGGGGTCGGCAAGACCTACGCGATGCTCGAGGCTGCGCGCAACCTCAGGGCCGAAGGCCGGGATGTCGTCGTCGGCATCGTGGAGACGCACGGTCGGACCGAAACGGCAGGCCTGATGAAGAATCTTGAGGTCTTGCCGTTGCGGATGGTCGACTACCGCGGTACGCGGTTGACGGAATTCGATCTCGACGCGGCACTCACCCGTCGACCGTCCTTGATGCTGGTCGATGAGCTGGCGCACTCGAACGCACCCGAGTCGCGACATCCCAAGCGCTGGCACGATGTCGAGGAGTTGCTAGAGGCGGGTATCGACGTCTTTACCACATTAAATGTCCAGCATCTTGAAAGCCTCAACGATGTCGTCGGCGGGATCACCAACGTCCGCGTATGGGAAACGGTGCCGGACACTGTATTCGACGCGGCCGATGAGGTCGTGCTCGTAGACATCACGGCTGACGAGCTACTCGCTCGTCTCAAGGCCGGGAAGGTCTACCTGCCCGAACAAGCGGAGCGCGCGGCGAACCATTTCTTCCGCAAGGGCAATCTCATTGCGCTGCGAGAAATCGCGTTACGCCGGACCGCGGATCGCGTCGAGGACGAGGTACAAGCCTATCGCGTCCATTGGGCGATCGCACCGGTATGGAAGACCGAGGCGGCACTTCTCGTGTGCATCGGCCCGGACGTGGTGGACGAGCGCCTGGTACGGAGCGCCGCACGTCTCGCAAGCCAGCTTAACGTCGCCTGGCACGCAATCTATGTTGAAACCCCCGCCCTCCAGCGATTGCCTCCCACGCAACGGGAACGCATCCTGAGCACGCTAAAGCTAGCGGAGCGACTGGATGCGACCACCGCGGTTCTTGCCGGAAACGATGTCGCAGAAAGTGTGGCGAAGCATGCCCGCAACCGCAACGTGTCTCGAGTTGTGATCGGCCGCGCCGCTCATCGGCGCGTTTGGCCGTGGCAAGAGACGTTGGCACAACAAATTGCGCGGCTGGCCCCTGAAATTGACCTCGTCGAAATCGGGCGTATCGAGGGTGAAGCCGCGCCGGCGGGCAAACCGGTCTCGCTTACGCCGGATCGCGAGACCGGCGTGCGGCGGCGATCCAAGCGGTATCGTTACTTGTTTGCGAGCCTCGCATGCATGATGACCACACTTCTCGCCGCGCCGCTTGTTCCGTATTTCGATCAGGCAAATATCGTCATGCTGTTTCTCTTGACGGTCGTGTTCGTGGCCGTCCGATGGGGGCGCGGTCCGGCGGTCTTCGCCTCATGCATGAGTGTCGTATCCTTTGACTTTTTCTTCGTGCCGCCGCGATTCACCTTTGCCGTTGGTGACGTGCAGTATCTCGTGACATTCGCCGTGATGTTGGCGGTAGGGCTCACGACTGCCCATATGACCGCTGGATTGCGCTTCCAAGCACGTGTCGCATCGCACCGGGACGAGCGCTCGCGCACACTCTACGAGTTTGCGCGTGCGCTCTCGAGTGCCTTGCAAGCCGAACAGATCGTCACCGTCAGCGACGAATTCGTCGAGCGGACCTTTCGCGCCGATTTAACGTTGCTCCTTCCCGATGCAAGCGGTAAGCTGGTTTGGACCCCCACTGGCGCCGAGGCGCTAAACGTAGAGTTGGGTACCGCCCAATGGGCGTTCGACAAGAACCAACCTGCGGGATTTGGCACCGACACACTGCCGGGCACCGACACGCTCTATTTACCACTTCGCGCACCGATGTGTACGCGCGGCGTTTTGGCCATCAGGCCCCGCCATCGCCGCTTACTCATGATCCCCGAACAGCGGCAGTATCTCGACACGTTTGCGACCTTGATCGCGATCGCGCTGGAGCGGGTGCACTACGTCGAAGTGGCGCAAGAGGCGCTCGTGCGCATGGAATCGGAACGGTTGCGCAACTCGCTTCTCTCCGCTTTATCCCATGATCTCCGGACGCCGCTCACCGTGCTGCTTGGGTTGGCGGAATCATTGGCACTCACAAAACCGGCTCTATCGCCTCAACAAGCGGAGATGACCGGCGCGATCCGCGAAGAGGCACACCGTATGACGACGCTGGTAAGCAACCTTCTGGACATGGCGCGCATCGAGAGCGGAGCCATTACGCTGAATTTACAATGGCAGCTATTCGAAGAAGTCGTGGGCAGCGCGCTGAATGCGACCAAAGCGACGTTGCTTAAGCACAAGGTGAAGGTGCAGCTTGCGCGAGATCTGCCGCTTGTGCGTTTCGATGCAGCACTCATCGAGCGGGTCCTCGTGAATTTACTGGAGAACGCCGCGAAATACACGCCGGAGGGCTCCACGGTGTGGCTCACGGCACGCGTCGCGGAGGGGGCCTTCGAGGTCACTGTCTCTGATAACGGGCCCGGGCTACCCCGAGGGCGCGAGGAACTCATGTTCGAGAAGTTCATGCGTGGCGAACGTGAGTCCGCAACCACCGGGGTCGGCTTGGGGCTGGCGATCTGCCGAGCGATCGTGCAAGCGCACCACGGGAAAATGTGGGCCGCGAATCGATCCGAAACCGGTGCCCGCTTTACGTTCATCTTACCCCTCGAGACCCCGCCCGATGCTATGTACGCCGCCGATTTAGACATACACGCCCGAGCGAACGCCAATGGCTAAACCGCTGCCCATTGTCGTCCTCGTCGAGGACGAATGGCAGATCAGGCGTTTCGTGCGCACCGCCATCGAGGCGGAAGGATGGAACGTATTTGAAGCGGAGACCCTAAAACAAGGCCTGATTGAGGCAGGCACGCGTAAGCCCGATCTCATCATACTCGACCTCGGCTTGCCGGACGGTGACGGTGTCGATTTCATCCGCGACCTGCGGAGTTGGTCGAGTGTACCGGTGATCGTGCTCTCGGCTCGCATCGATGAGAGCGACAAGATCAAAGCCTTGGACACTGGAGCAGATGATTACCTCACCAAACCCTTTGGAGTCGGCGAATTATTGGCGCGCGTGCGCGCCTCGCTCAGGCACCGGCAACCCGATTCAAGCAAGAATCAGATTTTTGAATTCGGAGACGTCAAGGTGGATCTGGTTGCACGCACAGTTGAGAAAGCCGGCAGAGCGCTACGTCTGACACCGATAGAGTATCGCTTGCTCTTGCTCTTGATTGCAAACGTGGGAAGAGTCCTAACCCATCGGCAAATCCTGCGTGAGGTATGGGGCCCCTCGCACGCCGACCATAGCCATTATATCAGGATTTATATGGGGCATTTGCGGCAAAAACTTGAAGATGATCCAACGCAACCCAAACACATTCTTACGGAGACTGCCATCGGCTACCGATTGATTCAGGGCGAGGCGACCTAAATGATCGCTGAGCAATCGCAAGCTTCGCTTGCTCTAATCACGCCAATGAGAGACGTACTGGAATTCCTATCCGTTTATACCAGACCGCCATTCACGCGCAAGGTCTGTCCGGTGATGAACGCAGCCTCGTCCGAGGCCAAGAAGAGCGCGGCCTGGGCGACGTCTTCCGGGGCACCGAAGCGCCGCAAGGGCGTGCGTTCGATGACCGCTGCGTACGCGTCCGGGTGCATGATCTCTGTTGCGAATGCCGTCTCGATCCAGCCGGGCGCGAGATCGTTGACTCGCACCTCGGGCGCATAGGAACGCGCCAGACACTTGCTGAAACCGAGAACCCCGGCCTTCACGGCGGCAAACATCTCCGGATTGCGGCCTTCCATGCCACGGAGCGCAAGGTCCCAGGACATGTTGAGTATGACCCCCGATCCGGCGGCCTTCATGAGCGGCGCAACACCCCAGCAGCAGTAAATCGTGCCCTTGAGATCGACCTCGATCAGCCGCTCGAGTTTTTCCGATGGCTGTAGGGAAGCGCCATCACCGGTCAGGATGTCGGCCCCGGCGATGTTTGCCCAGATGTCGATGCGGCCGAGGAGCGTCCGCGCGGCCTCGATCAGGCGGGCGACTGCATCGGGGCTGGAAACATCGGCCTGAAGGGCGTGGGCCTCCCCGCCCCCCGCCGTGATCTCGCGCACCAACTCCTCGGCCGAAGCATGGGAGCGCCGATAGTTCACCACCACTCGCGCTCCGTGCCGCGCGAACAGGCGTGCAACGGCGCGCCCGATCCCGGAGCTGGCGCCGGTGATGACCGCGGTTTTATGGGGAAGCCGCCTTGCGCTCATGCTCGTCAGTCGTTATAGGCCTTACGCACTTCGTCCGCGACGATCGCAAGCCCTTGCTCCACCACCTCTTGCGCTTGTGCATAGGTTATCCGTATGCATTCCCGGCCCTGCTGCGTCTCCGCCCCCATCCCCGGGAAAAAATAGTGTCCGGGGACGACGAGAACCCCCCTATCTTTGAGGCGCTGATACAGGATCTCGCTCGTGATCGGCAGATCCTTGAACCACAGCCATAGGAAGATCGCGCCTTCGGGCTTATGCAGGAGAAAAGGATAGGCATCCAGTTCGTCGCTGAGTTGCGCGACCGCCTCCCTAGCTTTGCACTCATAGTACGGTTTGATCACTTCGCGGCCGAGTCGCAGCACCTCGCCGCTGCGGAACAGTTCGAGCATTAACGCCGATCCCACATTGACCGGAGCCAGGTTGATGATCGCGTTAATGCGCGCGATGGCATCGATCACCTCCTCGCGGGCAATGACGATGCCGGTGCGCGCCCCAGGGAGCCCGAACTTCGAGAGGCTCAGCGTCAGGATAACGGATTCGTCCCATACGGTTTCTGCTTCGCTGAAGAGGATGTTCGGAAAGGGCGCGCCATAGGCGCTGTCCACGATGAGCGGGATGTCCTGCGCCTTCGCAAGCTTGATCAGGGCTTGCATCTCGCTCTCGGTCAGGACGTTACCGGTGGGATTGGTCGGTCTCGACACGCAGATGGCGCCTATTTCATCCGACCACGCGATGCAGTCCATATCGACATGGTACTTGAAGGTGTGCTTGTCGATGAGTTCCATACTCGGAGGAGCGGCGGCGAAAAAATCGGGCGCGAGGCCGAGGTTCGAGTAACCGATATACTCGGGGCACATCGGTAACAGGATCTTCTTGTTCCGCCCGTCTTCGGCGGCACCCGCGAACATATTAAAGAGCATGAAAAACGCGCACTGGCTGCCGCCGGTTAAAGCGACATTGCGCGGCCCCACGTTCCAACCGTACTCGCGGCACAGGAGATCGGCCACCGCTTCGATGAACTCGGGGTTCCCTTGGGGCGGGCTATAGTCGCCGATCACCCGGCCGAGCCCCCCCGGTGCATCGAGGATGTTTTGCATGCTGGCCTTGAGCACGCACTCGACCTCCGGGATATGCGCGGGATTGCCGCCGCCCAGCATCAACATGCTTTTGTTGACGGCGAGCGCTTGCCCAAGATCTTCCATTAGCCGGAGGATCCCCGAAGCTTGCGTGAACCGATGTCCGAAAAGCGAGAGCCGCATCGCCGAAATTTTATCTTGTCCGCGCGGGTGTCAGGCGCCGCCCCGGGACGCGTAGCCCCTGAGATTCTGGCATAATGGATCGCCGCGCCGGGCTTCGCTCGCCGCCAATCGTTACTGCTGAAATCCGGTGAAAGTCGAGATACGTCATCAAGCGATCGCTCCCTGGGCCGAGGTGGCCCTCCACGAGCAGACCCTCGCGGGAGAACGGGTCTCTTACGGTGCGTGCGCCGTTTTCGCGGGCACGATGCGCGACTTCAATGAAGGTACATCGGTCCGCGCCATGACGATCGAGCATTATCCTGGGATGACCGAAAAGCACCTCGAACGCATTGGCCGGGAGGCGAAGGCGCACTGGCCGATCGTCGATGGTCTCATCATTCATCGGGTCGGGGAAGTGCAACCAGGCGATCCGATCGTGGTGATCGCGGTGTGGTCCGCACACCGGTCCGCGGCATTCGAAGCCTGCCGGTTCTTGATTGAAGACCTCAAGTCGCGCGCGCCTTTTTGGAAAAAGGAGACATTAGCGGAAGGCGACCGCTGGGTCGACATAAACACCGGCTAAACCATCCCGAAGAACGGTTGCACGTCGACCAGCGTCCCCGGCTCGACGCGGCCTCCATCGGTGGGGAGCACGATGAAACAGTTGGCTGTGCTCATGGAACGAAGGATCGCCGAGCCCTGCGATCCGGTGCTGTGGACCACGAGCTCGCCCCGGTCGTCGCGCTCGAGCACCCCGCGCTGGTATTCCACTCGCCCCAGTTTCTTCTTGAGTGGGCTCATGCAGCGCGCCTTGATGAGCAAGGAGGTGATTTCGGTTTCACCCATGAGGTAGCGTAGCGCCGGCTGGACTATTTGATAAAACGTCGCCATCACGGATACGGGATTACCGGGGAGGCCGAAAAAATATGCGCCTTGCACCCGCCCGAAGGCGAGGGGGCGGCCGGGTTTCATGGCTACTTTCCAGAGTGCTACCCGGCCGGCGCTCCGTAGCGTCTCGGTGATGTAGTCGGCCTCGCCGACCGATGCCCCTCCCGTCGTAATGAGAACATCCGCGCTCGCCGCGGCCTCGGCAAAGGCCTGCTCCAATGCCTCGCGCACGTCGCGGACCACGCCCATGTCGATGAGCTCGACGCCAAGGCGCGTCAAACCCCCGTGGAGCGTGTAGCGATTACTGTCGTAGATCGCTCCGGGAAACAGGGGCTCGCCGATCGAACACAGCTCATCGCCGGTTGAAAAAAATGCCACCCGCGGCCGCCTCGTGACCGCGACCTCGCCCATTCCCAAGGATGCGATAAGTCCGAGATCGGCGGGCGTGAGTCGTTTTCCGGCATTGAGCACCTGTTCGCCCCGCGCAATGTCCTCGCCGGCCGGGCGCACGTTCTGACCCGGTTTTTGACCGGGGCTTATCCGGATCACATCGCCGCGGACTTCGACCTGCTCTTGCATGACCACGGTATCCGCGCCGGGGGGCATGAGCGCGCCGGTGAAGATGCGGACGCAATGACCGGCCGCGACATCGCCCTGGAAGGGCTTGCCGGCCCAGGCGGTGCCGAGGACCTTGAGCGTCGCGGTGTCCGCGCGGGGCAGATCGTCTGCTTTGAGCGCGTAGCCGTCCATGGCGGCATTGGTGTGCGCGGGCACATCGATAGTAGACACGATTCCGCGCGCTAACACCCGTCCGAGCGCGCTGCGGACCGGGACGAATTCTCGTGATTTTAAGGGCGTAAGTTCCGACAGAATAAGCTTGAGCGCGGAATCGGGTGCCAGCGAGTCCGGATCGTAATCATCGGCGCAACTAGACCCCAGCGGGGGCTTCGCGCTCATGGCCACAAAGCCCCAGCCGCGGCCAGCCGCCGGCCGGCGATCGTGTCTTCGGCGGCCGCGAGCTCTTCGGGCGTGTTGAGATTGATAAAGGCCTCCGGGGTGTCGGAGAAGTCCGCAATCGCAAGCCGGTGTTGCGCGTACCAGCGGTCGATTTTACGGCCACCGCTCGCGAGGAAACGCGATAAAGACGATCGCAGGCCGCGAGTGAAGAGTGCGAATACCGGTTGCATCCACTCGCCGTCGTGGGCCACCGCGATCTCGGCGTCCGCATCAAGGAGGGCAGCATGAAGCCGCTGGCAAAGCGCCGGGGGTAAGAACGGGGAATCGCACGGTACGCTCAGCAAATAGGGGGTGGCCGCGAAGCCCAGGCCGCTTTCGATCCCCGCCAGGGGTCCGCAATACCCGCCGACCGCATCCGCGAAGACGCGGTAGCCCTGGCTCGCGTACACAGCTGCGTTGCGATTGGCGTTAATGATGATGTCGCAAACCTGGGGTGCTAGCGCCGCGATGACGTGCGCAACCAGCGGCTGGCCCGCCAAGGTCAACAGCCCCTTGTCCTGCCCCCCCATCCGCTGCGCCCGTCCGCCGGCTAGGATCAATCCCGTGATCTGGGTTCGCGTTTCAATCATTCCAGGCATTGGCTAGACAGTGATTAAGGCGCGTGCCGGCGCCCATGCGCTATTATTGGTTGAGGGCGCGGGATTGACAAGAAATCCCGGCTAGAACGGTATAAACGATTGCGGAGAGCGAATAAAAGAATTGTCGCGCGGGATGTGCAATAGATTCATTTATAAACTCGGAGGCCCACATGAACGAGGACACATTCAACCTGGAAGTGCGGAAGTTTCTGAAGAAGGTCGGCGTGAGCTCCCAGCGCGAGCTCGAGCGCGCCGTGCGGGAGGGCATCGCCGCGGGTAGACTCAGCGGAGCGGAACGGCTGGCGGTGACGATGACCTTGGAGGTCGGCGGCTTGGGACTACGCCACACGCTTGCCGACACCATCGCGCTCGAATAGACGCTAGGCGCCCGAGGGGTCAGGCTTTGGTCGTGTCCTTTTGGGTGTAGATTGGAAACGGGGTAACGTTGGCGCCCTCGGAGCCACCCTGTGTCACCTTAACCTTGCCCTCCTTATCGACCTCATCGATACGAATGATGGCATGCAGAGGAATATAGGTGCGGCTGACACCAGCGAATTCCGATTTCAACTGTTCTTCGGACGGATCGACGACCAGCATAGAGCGCGTTCCGAACGCGAGCTTATCGACCTCGATAAAGCCGTACATACCGCTCTGCACGACGTTCTTTGCGTAGATTTCGTAGACCTTGCCTTGGTTATGAAAGATCACCTTATACATACGATGTTTCCACGTTATGAACAGAAGCGAACTCGGCGGTCGATTGTAGCACAACCGCTATCGGCATCTAAGGCAAAACCGGTGCCGCAATGCGTTTAAGGTAAAGACCGCCGACGGTGGCTGCGTCGTCCGCGGGCGCGAGCACCCCGGTGATAAAGCGGCCGAGGGCCGGCATGTAGTGACTAACATCCGCGCTGAATGCGTCGTTGTGGCCGCCCGTGCGTTCCAGGAACACCTTGCGAGCGGTGATCGCTTTATACAGCCGCTCGCCGTGCTCAAAGGGTACGATCTCATCGTCGCGGCTATGGACGATGAGTATGGGGCAAGCGACTTTAGCGATGCGTTCCAGCGTGGGGTAGTAGAACCGCAATAAAAGATCCACCGGCGCGAACGGATAGTAACGCTTTGCCAGATCGCGCAAAGAGGTAAACGCCGATTCGAGAATGACAGCGGCCGGCCGGTAGCGGGTCGTCAGCCAGACGGCAACGGCCCCGCCCAGCGATTCACCGAAGACGATGATTTCCTCGG
>JBOIDM010000187.1:0-2198 GCA_050740575.1 Gammaproteobacteria bacterium | reverse complement strand
TCCAGGGATGGCAGCCGATCGCCGCCACCCAGACACGAATTATACCGGATCGATGTCAAGGCGCGATAGCCGCGATTGCGAGGTCTTGCATGCGGAGTCTACGAAGTCGCTGGTGATGGCCTCTCTCACCTCTCTGAACGCGAGGTGCAGTGAATCTGCGGCGATAGCGGCCGATTGGGGTACGGCGCCGGCCTTGTCGTGCCTTCGGCCGTCAAAACAATTAGGTCTTTTCTGTGCGCTGTTCGGAAGCGGGCGCTGGGTGGACGAGGCCTTATGAGCCGCAACTCGTGCGCGAGTGGAGGCAAAGAGGGAGGTATCGGCTCACGGGCGGAACCGGATGGGCGGGGGGACGAGCGCGGCGAGTCGCTGTCTCAACCGCAGTAAGGAGGCCAAAGAATGGCAGGTCAAGGCAGACGCCGCTCGTCGGCAGCACGCGGAGAAGAACCGTAGCGCGCCTTGATCGCTATACGTCGGCAAGCGATGTTAACCTGTTAGCGCTGTCGGCAGGCCCGGTTTCGCTACCACTAAGAGCCCACATTGACTGAACCGTGGCTGCGGTAATTTTCGAGCGCAGCCCGGGTGGTCAGCTATAACTAAGGAGGCAAGAAGCGCTCGAAACCGGAGGACGCCTACGCGTTATTTACGATTTACGCACCCGGCAATTCACCGTGTCGCTCACAACGGTAAAACCTGCTTCGTCAATAATCTTTGCCGTGACGGATTTTTTAACGAAAGTTTTCGAGATGGGCGTTGCACCTGCCGCTATGTTACCGGGGTTGCTGTCGAAGTCGAGCTCAACCTCATCGCCTATCGTAGGTTGCAATGGTGACGACCGCCTGTTCTTTTTCGATTTCACGACAGCGCGGTACAGACCCGGGACAAGGTCGTTGCCGTCCACCGAAATCTTGGAACGATGCGGACGCTTCTCGCAGCGCACACGTATCGATCCCGCATCGGCATCCGGGATCGTGGCTAGCAGAAAAGTTGTAGTGATGACTAGCGTAACTAAGTCTTTGGTCTTCATGTCGTATCCTTTTTCAGGTCTAGCAGCGCTTGAATAGGGTAAGCTTTCGCGCTTCAGGTTTGCTTCTACCGCGGCGCACGTGAAGCATAGAATAACGCAGTGTGCGCACGCTGAGAAAGAAGTAAGTACCTAAGCCCGTTGCACGCTTAGGGCAGGCGATTCTTTCGGAGCGTGACGCGCCAAGACCGGCGCTAAATGCATCCCGGTGTAGGAACTCGGGTCGGCCGCCAGCATCTCGGGGGTACCCACCGCGACGATTCGTCCGCCGCCCTCCCCGCCCTCCGGTCCGAGATCGATGATCCAATCCGCGGTCTTGATGACCTCCAGGTTGTGCTCGATGACCACCACCGTGTTGCCGCGATCGCGAAGCCGATGGAGCACATGCAATAGCTGTTCGATGTCGTGGAAATGCAAGCCGGTCGTGGGCTCGTCCAGGATATACAGGGTGGCGCCCGTATCGCGCCGTGACAACTCGCGCGATAGCTTCAGGCGTTGGGCTTCCCCGCCCGAGAGCGTGGTGGCGTTTTGGCCGAGCTTGAGGTAAGACACGCCGACATCCAGCAAGGTCTGGAGCTTGGTCGCAATCGCCGGAACGGGGTCGAAGAAAGCCCGCGCCTCCTCCACCGTCAGCTCGAGAACCTCGGCAATGTTCTTGCCCTTGTACTTGACATCGAGCGTCTCGCGGTTATAACGCGAGCCCTTGCAGAGATCACAGGCCACATAAACATCGGGAAGAAAGTGCATCTCGATCTTGATCACGCCCTCGCCTTGACAGGCCTCGCAGCGCCCGCCCTTGACGTTGAAGCTGAAACGCCCCGGCAGATAACCGCGCGAACGCGCCTCTTGGGTTGCGGAAAAAAGCTCGCGCACCGGAGTGAATAGACCGGTATAGGTGGCGGGATTGGAACGCGGGGTGCGCCCGATGGGGCTTTGATCGATTTCGACGACCTTATCCAACCATTGGATCCCATCGACCTCGGCATACGGCTTGGGATCGAGATGCGCCTGGTGCAGCCGCCGCGCCGCGATCGGATACAGAGTGTCGCTGATGAGGGTCGACTTCCCCGATCCGGACACGCCGGTCACACAGATCATGAGCCCCAAGGGAAACTCCACGTCTATCGATTTGAGATTGTTTCCCCGTGCTCCAAAAAGGATTAACGCAGGTCTGCCA
>JBOIDM010000186.1:0-5027 GCA_050740575.1 Gammaproteobacteria bacterium | reverse complement strand
AAATCACGCCCAAGCTCCGGGCCAAGGTTTTCGGATTGAACGCGATGAAGCCTTACCGCATCAGCGCGGACGAGATGAAACGGCACACGGCGCATGACCGCATCGCCAATGACCGCATCGCCTACCGGGAAGCGCCGAACCCCCACTTTCGCACGCATGGGCCGAGAACGCGCCGCGAATTTTTGAATCTTCTGGCGTGGAACGGCGGGCAGCGACTTTGATTCCGAAACATCGGCAAAAAACAATGGCGCGAAATCCGTCGCGATTGGGCTCGAACAGGAACCTGTCAGTAGTAAGCAGCTCCTCCGCTCATTCCAGGCAACAGCGTACGCCTCTTGAAAGATGCACAACAGAACTACCCGGCGTGGTTGCAGGCGATTGCTTCCGCCCGGCGAACTATCCACTTCGAGAACTACATCACCCGAGAGGATTACACGGGACGTATGTTCGCCGACGCACTGATTGCTAAAGCGCGGGACGGCGTGCGCGTGCAGCTGATTTACGATTGGATGGGAAATTTCGGCAAGACCTCTCGTAAGTTCTGGAATCACCTGCGCGAGGGCGGGATCGAAGTCCGCTGCTACAACCCGCCGCGCCTCGATAGTCCACTTGGCTGGCTCTCGCGAGATCACCGCAAGATGCTGGCGGTAGACACGCAGGTGGCTTTTGTCTCGGGCTTGTGCGTCGGCCGAGAGTGGGTGGGCGAGCCTGAAAAGAATCTCGACCCTTGGCGCGACACCGGTGTCGAGATACGCGGTCCGGCCACCGAAATTGAACGGGCATTCGAGCAAATTTGGGCGATGGCGGGCGAGCCGATATTCGAAACGCATTCACTCGGCAAAGAATTAGCCGCTCCCCCCGGCGATACCGCCTTACGCGTTGTTGCCAGCGTGCCGAACACCGCCGGAAATGCTTCGCTTGGATCAGCGTCGCCGTGCTCGCGCATGAGAGACTGTGGTTGACGGATACTTATTACGCCGGAACTCCATCGTACGTGCAGGCGTTGCGCGCCGCACGCCATCACGTGGACGTGAGGTTCTTAGTGCCCGGCGTGACCGACATACCGGTGCTGAGACCGGTATCGAGAGCCGGCGATCACGCGCTGCTAGAAGCGGGCGTGAGAATCTTCGAGTGGAACGGAACGATGCTGCACGCGAAGACGGCAGTCGCCGACGGGCGGTGGGCGCGCGTCGGTTCAACTAACCTCAACCTTGCCAGCTGGCTTGGCAACTGCGAGTTGGACGTCGTCGTGGAGGACACTGAGTTCGGGCGGCGGATGGAAGAGATGTATCTCGAAGATCTGACGAACGCGACGGAGGTCGTCTTGGACTTGAGCACAGAGTGCGTGCTCCAGGCGCGCCTACACGAGCGCGAGGTGCGATATCGAGGGGGACAGGAAGTGCGGGACGCGCGACCGCCGGCGTTTTTCGCATCGGGAATAGTGTCGGCGCCGCAATGAGCGATCGCCGGGTCCTCGAACCGGTCGAAACGCGCATCGTGACTGCCGCTGGCTTGCTGCTTCTAGGCTTGGCCGTCCTCTTTGCACTTTTTCCGCGCCTGCTTGCCTATCCGCTCATCGCCATTATCGTATGGCTCGCAGTAGCCCTGCTCTAAAGAGGCTACGAGCTCAAACGGGCGATGCGAGGACGCGAATAACGGCTAGTGATCGCGCCAATGGCGAACGTAAAATATCAAGTTCCAACTGCGCCATGAAAGTGCATACTTGCGCTCGGTCGCTGCGTTGCCTCTCTAATATTGGTTGTAATATTGCCATCGACTATTCCAGATCGGGTGGTGGGTTAACTAAACCTTAGTAATTCGCCACAAACAGGCTTGAAAGGGGAGGAGCTCTAAAATGCGGAAAATGCTGTTCCTGACCATGAGTCGAAGTGCGGAATAAAACTCGCCAGAACTCGGCAAAACTCGGCGTTTCTCGCCAAAACTCGCTGTTATATTCCGCAGTTACTTTCTGGATTCATGATTTTTATCATAGAGTTAAAGCATATCTGTGGCAGGGACTGAAAATCCCTGTGTCGGCGGTTCAATTCCGTCCCTGGCTACCAAGATAATCAATGGCTTGCAGCATTTCTACCCCGCCCAAGTTGTCTAATATTTTCGCGTTTTTTCTAATTTGTTAGACAGCGGTTATTTTGGAGCTGACGTAAGCCTATGTTGTTATGGAGGATTACGTACGCAACAAAAACGAGCAGGAGACGCTGTTCTCGCCGGTTGCTATAGGGGATGCATATCATTATGCGGGGTGGCTGCGACCCTCGGTGCAGTCTAAGTCAGCGCCGTCGTTATCAGCGAGTAGCGATGCTGGAGACTTTGGCTGTCATGGGGAAGCTTAAGAGCGGCATTTGATCGAGAGAAGAGAACCCATGAAAGTCATGCACTACATCGCCTATGGCGATCCGTCGCAACTCCGACAGGGTGATGCACCCGTACCTAAACCGGTCCCCTATGAACTTTTAGTCCGCGCCATGGCCTCTTCGGTCAACCCGATCGACTGGAAACTCTATAACGGTAGTCTGCGTTATTTAGTTCCAATGAAATTTCCGGGGGTTCCAGGATTCGACATCGCAGGAGAGGTCGTTGAGGTCGGACAGCAAGTAACGCAGTTCAAACCCGGCGATCGCATCTATGCCTGACTCGACAACAAGTCGGGCGGCGCCGCAGCGGAATATGTCGTCGTGGGTGCGGCGCAGGCAGCACTAATGCCCAATTCTCTTTCCTACCAAGAGGCAACTTTGCTACCGCTCGCAGGACTTACTGCGCTACAGGCCCTGCGTGACAAAGGGCAATTGCGGGCAGGCCAACGATGTTTGGTTGTGGGGGCGTCCGGAGGGGTGGGCCACTGAGCGATCCAGATAGCCAAGAAACTGGGAGCTCATGTCACCGGCGTGTGTAGTACCACCAATGTCGAATTCGTCAAACAGCTCGGTGCCGATTTCGTGATCGACTATCACCAGCAATCGGACTTCCGGAGCGATGGCCGTTTCGACGTCTTGCTGGATGCCGTGGGGACGCCCCCCTTCGCGCCTTTCCAAGCAGTGATGAATCCTTCGGCGGTCTACATCACTCTCTTACCGAGTCTTCTTTCGATTGCGCGGGCAGTAGGCTTCCGCGTTTTTTCGCGCCAACGAGTGGCGCCCTTATTGATGCGTCCTCGAGCCGATGATTTGCGCTATCTCGCGACACTCGTTGAAGGCGGTCGACTCCGAGCTGTGATTGACAGCACTTATTCCTTGGAGGAGCTGGCCGAGGCACACGGCCAGAGTCAAATGGGCCGTGTGCGCGGAAAATTGAGCATCGTCATTCAGCCGACGTAGTGGACACAGCCACCACCGTACACTACTCGACGGTGAGATCGCGGGCCATGCGGATGGCGGTTTCCACTCCCTGATAATACCGAGGCACACAGGCGATTTCGCGGTATCCCAGACGCTGGTAGAAGCATCGCGCGCCATGATTCGTTGCACGCACTTCGAGATAAATCACGAAGCTACCAGCAACCCTGCAGGATTCTTCGAGCCACTGCATCAGGTGTCGCCCAAGCTTCCTGCGGCGGTCGTTCGGTGCGACGGCCAAGAGGTTCAAGTGTGCCTCGTCCTGACCAAATCTCATAATGGCAAAACCCTGCACCGTAGGGCCTGCCTTTGCCGCCAGCACGGTGGTATCGGGGCATTGGATTGCGCGCGTTACGCGCTGCACGGTCCAGGACCATCCAAGGCCTACCTCAATGAACTCCCGCGACATGCACGCGATTTGCTCGGCGTCAGCCAGTCTCGCTAACCGTAGTTCCGGGCTTTGAGTTTTCATCCTGACTTACTTATTTGCTATCGATGCGCGAGGAGTCTACGTGACATTTTTTAGGGACGGACTGAAGGAGGCATAGCTGAGTGCTGCGTTACGTCTAGACATTCTAATGACGCTTGCAATAGCAGGCTTCGCGCGTGATCTAGGTGGATCGCATGAGAAACATAGCCCGACAGACTGTCGTGCGATCGCTGCTAAAACGCAAGGTCGTTTCCATACTTACTCGCGACGATACGGCGTCTACTGTTCTTCGGGTGGCGCTACCTTAGAGAATAGCCGCCAGAGGCTGAGATCGTAGACAATCTTCGTAATCCCGGCGATGACGAGTGGCCAACCGAAGGGCGACGCCGATAACAGCCATCCGGCGATCGCGGGGCTTAACGCCGCCGTAAGACTCCGCGGCACGGCCGTGAAGCTCGCGGCGGCAGGGCGCTCAGCGGGTTGGACCACGGCCATGACATAGGAGGTCCGTGCAGGAACATCCATCTGCGACAGCAGGCTGCGAAGCACAAGCAATAACAAGGCAACGGGAAGGGTTGGAGCAAACGCCGCGATCGCGAGAAAAAGGTTGGCGGGCAGGTGCGTAAATACCATTGTGTTGATGAGCCCGATGCGGCGTGCCACGTGCGCGGCAACCAATTGCGAGCACGCCGAGCACAGGCCGGTTGCGAAAAAAATGCTTCCTGCTTCCGTGGCCGATAGAGCAAAACGCTGAAAGAGCCAAACAGCGATGAGGGTATTGAGTACGAATCCCCCGCCGAAGGAATCCAGGGAGAAGAGGGCGGCCAGTTGATAGACCCTTGTGCGCGAGGGTCCCAAAGGGGAGGCTCTAACCTCTGTGCCTTCCACGGCGGGACTGAGCCGACGATACAGTGTCCATGTGATAGCGCCCGACGCTGCGTAAATCAAAAACATTCCTTGAATGGTAGATAGGTGATCGCGGTTGTCTCCAAGCCAGTCAACGAGTCCCGCAGCCAACGATCCCAGTGCGGCTGCGACGGTACCGACGAAACTGTAGCGTGCGAACAGTGCTGTTCGATCGCTCGGCGAAATGGAGTGGGAAAGCGCGGTATGCTCGAGCGGTACGAACACGCTGACGTCGCCACTGGAAGGGTTTAGGGTGCCGAAGAATGCAATCGCCAACAGCAGCCACACATTTTGGCCAAAAGCGAACCCCAGCCCCGTGAGACACATGATGCACGCCGACA
>JBOIDM010000185.1:0-3708 GCA_050740575.1 Gammaproteobacteria bacterium | reverse complement strand
TTTGCGCCGGAGGACGTTACGATGGCCTGGTGGAACAGTTTGGCGGCCGCCCCACGCCGGCGATCGGATTCGCGCTGGGTCTAGAACGCATCGTGGCGCTACTCGAACCAGAGGCCGTGCCGGAGTCCACGCGGCCGCACGCCTATCTTATTGCCGTGGGGGAGGAGGCGGTTGCGGCGGCTTTGCGGCTCGCGGAATCCGTGCGGGAAGCCTGGCCCGGGCTGCGATTGATCGCCAACTGCGGCGGCGGTAGCTTTAAGAGCCAGTTCCGGCGAGCCGCCAAGAGCCGGGCCCATCTCGCCCTGGTCCTAGGAGCGGAAGAAATTCGCCGGGGCACCGTCGGGATTAAAGCCTTGGAGGAAGAAGGCGAACAAGTGGCGGTGACGCAACGAGCTCTCGGCGATTGCTTAGGGGAACTCCTGGCGCGGCGTGGTATTGTAGTCGGGCCAGGAAACTAACCCTGCTGGCGCGCTCGTACCATTAACCCCAGCCGTGGAGATCGACGTGGACCCCTACGCATCCGAAAAAGAACAGGTTCAACTCATCAAGGATTGGTGGAAGAGGAACGGAAAGCCGATCATCGGCGGCCTTTGCATCGGTCTTGGAGCCATTTACGGGTGGCGAGCCTGGCAGTCTCAGGTGAACACCCGAGCGGATGATGCCTCGACAGAGTACGAAGAATTATTAACCCACGTCGCGGAGCATCGGTCCGAATCAGCCGACCGTGCCGCGCGCAGGCTTATCGAGACTCACCAGGACAGCCATTACGCGGCGTTTGCCGCGCTCATGCTGGCCCGCTTATCGGTCGAGGCTGGCGATATCGTCAGGGCGAGGGACCATCTGCGGTGGGTGTTGGATCACCCCGGGAAGACCGAGTTGGGGCGAATAGCGCGTTTGCGTTTAGCGCGCCTTTACCTCGATGAGGAAAACGGCGCCCAGGCGGCAAGCGCGTTGATAGGTCAGGGCGAGGCAGCCGACTCGGCGCTCCATAAGGAGACCGAGGGCGATGTCCTTCTTGCGCAGGGCAAGATTGAAGCGGCGCGCAAGGCTTATCAAGAGGCTCTGGCGGCCGCAGGCACCGCCGGTTCGGATCCGTCGCTCGTGCAAATGAAGCTCGATGAGATCGGTGAGGCTCAGGCGTCGCGACCCTAAGCGCTGGTTGGTTGCCGGCGTCGTCGCGGCCCAGTTGCATGGGTGCGGGCTGGGGACCTATGTTTCCGATCTCATGGCCGGCGAGGAGAATACCGCGCCTCCCGCGCCCTTGACAGAATTCGAGCCGACTACCGAGGTCGAGGAAAAGTGGTCGGTTGATATCGGCGCAGGGACGGACGAGCGCTATCTCAAGCTTGCCCCCGCGGTCGCCGGGGAGACGGTTTTCATTGCCGATAGCAACGGCGAGGTCTATGCTATCGATATAAACAGCGGCGATACGCTGTGGGAGCAGGATACCGGTGCGCCCGTGTCGGGGGGACCCGGCATCGCCGAGGACATGGTCTTGCTCGGGACCCAGGACGGTGAGGTGCTGGCCCTATCGCGGTCGGACGGGGCGCCGCTTTGGACCGCTTCGGTGTCGAGCGAGGTGTTATCTCCCCCGGCCGGGGAGGAAGGTATTGTTGTCGCTCGCACCGTGGACGGCAAGCTCTTCGGCATCGACGCAGCCAACGGGAAGCGGCTGTGGACCTACGATCGGCAAGTGCCCGTCCTGACGCTACGCGGAACCAGCGCCCCGATAGTCGAGGCGGGGCTCTGCATCGCCGGGTTTGACAGCGGCGCGCTGGTCGCCCTCGAGGTCGGCACCGGTAAGGTCGCCTGGGAGATACAGATCGCCCAGCCGCGAGGCCGATCCGACCTCGAACGCATGGTGGATGTGGATGCCGATCTGCTGATTTTCCGCGATACGCTCTACGTAGCCACCTACCGGGGACGGGTAGCCGCGGTATCGATCGAGAGCGGCCGTGTCGAGTGGGACCAGGAGCATTCTTCGTATGCCGGAATGGGGGTGGACGCCGATAACCTCTACCTCTCCGATGATGAGAGCGTCGTGTGGGCGCTAGATCGCTTTTCCGGTAGCTCCGTATGGCGGCAAAAAAAGTTGCGCGGCCGCGCGGCGACGGGGCCGGCGAGCACCGGGGACTACGTCGTGGTCGGTGACTTGGAAGGCTACCTGCATTGGATGCGGCGCGACAGCGGCAAGCTCGCCGCCAGGGTACAAGTTGACGATGCCGCGATCATCGTGCCCCCGTTGATAGTCAATGCCACTGTGATTGCGTATAGTTCCTCCGGCACCTTGAGCGCCTATCGCGCCGGATCCGAGTAGATGAGACCGATCATCGCCATCATGGGCCGCCCCAACGTGGGCAAATCCACGTTGTTCAATCGCCTCACGCGCAGCCGCGACGCACTGGTCGCGGACAGCCCCGGGTTGACGCGTGATCGCATCTACGGGGCCGCGATCCACGGAGGCCGGGCCTACCTGGTGGTCGATACGGGAGGACTTAGCGACGATCCCCGTGGCCTTGCGGGGTTGGTTACCGGACAAGCGCTGCGCGCCGCGCAAGAGGCCGATCTGGTGTTGTTCGTGGTCGATGCCCGTGAAGGATTGACCGGTCGCGACCAGTCGATCGCGATCCACTTACGATCGCTAGGACGGCCGATTCAGGTCGTGGTCAATAAAGCCGAGGCCATCGAGGATGACAGCGCCATCGCGGATTTTCATAGCTTGGGGCTCGGGCAACCGGTCGCGGTATCGAGCGCCCACGGCCAGGGTATGGACACACTGCTCGACCTCGCCTTCGAGGCCTTCCCGCCGGCCGAAGCGGTGGCCGACGAAGACGATCCGCATTTGCCCGGGATTAAGATTGCCGTGGTGGGCCGTCCCAACGTGGGCAAATCGACGCTGGTTAACCGCATTCTCGGCGAGGAACGAGTGCTGGTCTATGATCAACCCGGGACAACCCGCGACAGCGTGTTCGCCCCTTTCCGGCGCCACCAAAAAGACTACGTACTCATCGACACCGCGGGGATCCGGCGCCGCGCCAGGATCTCCGAAGCGATTGAACAGTTCAGCGTCATCAAGACGCTGCGGGCCATCGAACGCGCGCATGTCGTTGTTCTGGTCGTTGACGCCACGGAGTCGGTCACGGAGCAAGACGCCTCGCTGCTTGGCCTGATCGTCCAGAGCGGCCGCGGTCTTGTGATTGCGATCAATAAATGGGACGGACTCGGCCCCGAACAGCGCGAGCACATTCAAACGGAAGCCGATCGCCGTTTGCGGTTTCTCGATTATGCGGTTATCCACACTATCTCGGCACGGCACGGGAGCGGCGTCGGGAAACTGTTCGCTTCGATCGACGAGGCTTACGCCTCGGCGTTCATCGATGTGCCCCCCGCCACGTTGACGCGCATCGTCGAGCAAGCCGTCGCGCTCAATCCGCCGCCTTTGGTCCACGGGCGGCGCATCAAGTTGCGCTATGCACACTTGGGCGGTCACAACCCGCCCCGGATCCTTATTCACGGGAATCGCGGCGAGTATCTGCCCTCTACGTACCGTCGTTATCTGGAGCGTTCGATTCGCAGAGCGCTAGAGCTCCGAGGCACACCGCTTTGTATCGAGTTTCGCCAAGGCGACAACCCGTTTAAGAGTAGGCACAATCCGCTCACGCGCCGCCAGACGCTCAAGCGCAAACGGCTGCTCCGCCACGTCCGATC
>JBOIDM010000184.1:0-8617 GCA_050740575.1 Gammaproteobacteria bacterium | reverse complement strand
GAATACGGCTACATCTGGCGGCAAAGCAAGCAGGTGGAACATGGCAAGTTTCGGCCGTTACGGGTGCTCAGCGAGGCTTAGCGTACGATTCTTTCCGTTTCGTGAGCCGACCCCACATACGACACCCGCCAGATCCGTCCGCCGCCGTCGTCCGAGACGAGCATGGATCCGTCCGGCATTTGCAATAGGCCGACCGGCCGGCCCCACGTCCGGGGCTCGTCGGCACTCAACAACCAGCCCGTCAGAAAATCTTCTGGCCCGGCAATTGGTTTACCGTTTTCAAAGGGAATGAAGCTGATTTTATAGCCAGATGGTTTGGATCGGTTCCACGATCCGTGCAGGGCGACGAAGCATCCGCCGCGGTATTTCTTCGGGAATGCGGTGCCCGTATAAAAGATGAAGTCGAGGGCGGCCACATGCGCTCCGAGCAAGACGGACGGATAGAGAGTTTTTCTGACCATCTCGGGGGCCGCGCCCTTGTGCTTGGGATCCTCATGCGGTCCAATGTAGGCATAAGGCCAGCCGTAATAACCGCCGCGCTCGACACGCGTCAGAAAATCGGGAGGAAGATCGTCCCCCAGTCCGTCCCGCTCCACCGAGGTTGCCCAGAGCTCAGAGGTACCCGGATACCAGCGCAGTCCGACCGGGTTGCGCAAACCCGAGGCGTAGATCTCGTGCGCACTGCCATCAGGATTGAATCGATTGATGGCGGCGCGCATCGGATGCTCGCCGATGTCGATGTTGGACCTCGAACCGATCCCCACGTACAGCTTTTCACCCTGAGCATCGAAAAGCAGCGTGCGGGTGATATGGCCGTGCCCGAAACCTTTCAGCGCGATAATTTCCTCACCCTTGCCGCGTATCTTGCCAGTCTTCGCATCGTAAGCGTAGCGTTTAACCGAGGTCGCCTCGGCGACATAGAGCCACTCGTTCCGGAACGCGAGACCGTAAGGCCGGTCGAGGCCAGCGACAAGCCGCGATTTCTTGCCGTCGCGCACAACATACACCGCGTTATCCTTGGTATCGGATACGAGCAGCTCCTGCTTCGGGCCGAGCGCCATGAAGCGCGGGGCGGAGAAGCCTTCGAAGTATTCTTCAACCTTGAAACCTACGGGCGCCGTAAGCACGGCACCTTCAGGTCGAGCCACGAGTAGAGGCGACCTGGCGTTCGAGGGAGTATGGTAGGGTGGCGGAAGCCCGGTCCAGTTGACCGGTAACTCATTCGCGGCGCCCGCGAGCGGGATCGCCGCCGACAGGAGCAGGAACCGGAGGCCGGTGGTTGTTCTCACGCATCGATTTTAGCACGAGGGTAGCCCACTTTTGCTTCCGGTTGGCTTGCTATTATCGATATCCGATAATGTTCGTTTAAAGTTATACGCCTGACCCCGACATGTCGCCGCTAGAATCCGAAGTCGCGCATCTCATGGTGCAAACGCTGAACCTTGACATGGATCCCGCGCGTATCAGTCCGGATGATCCGTTGTTCCGCGAGGGGCTGGGTCTCGATTCGATCGACGCGCTCGAGCTGTCGTTGGCGGTTTCCCGCTGCTATGGCTATCAATTGCGCTCCGATGACCCAGACATCACGGCAACCTTCTCCTCCTTGCGCGCCCTGTGCAAGTCTATCGAAAAGCACCGGACCAAATAAGATGATCGAATGAGCACCATACCCTTGCTCGGCCCTTATGACTATGAGGATGTATTAGCCTGGCAAGAGGGTAGGGCGATCACCTGCGGCCAGTTCCTCGCAGAGGTCGAGGTCCTGTCCGGGTTGCTGCCGGAGCGGCCGGCCGTTATCAACCTCACCGAGAACCGCTACGCCTTCCTCGCCGGGTTCGCCGCCGCGCTGATCCGGGGACAGATTACGCTGCTTCCTCCGGGCCGATCGCCGCAGGCCCTGTCACGGATAGCCCGGCTGTATCCGGACAGCTATTGCCTAAGCGACGGCGCGTCCGGGGTGCCGGGTCTGCCGTTCTTCTCCATGCCCGATCTTCATGAGAGCGTCCCGGGACGGTTGCCGATTCCAACCATCCCGGCGTCACAAACCGCAGCGGTGGTATTTACCTCCGGTAGCACGGGACAGCCGCGTCCCAACGTCAAGACCTGGAGCTCGCTTACGACCGTGGCGTGCCACACCGCGGCTCGCTTGGGTCTTGATACTGAGGAGAAAGTCAGCATCGTGGCCACGGTACCGCACGCGCACATGTACGGGCTCGAAACCTCGATTATGCTACCCACGCAACGTGGATGGGGTTTGCATGCCGCCCGCCCCTTGTTCGCGGCGGATGTGCGCTCGACCCTGGCACAAGTCCCGCCCCGGCGGCTACTGGTGACCACGCCCTTGCATCTTCGGGCCTGTATCGGTTCGGCATTGAGGTTTCCGGAACTGGAGCTGGTTCTATCGGCGACGGCGCCGCTGTCGATAGGCATGGCGCGCGAGGCCGAAGACCTATTTCGCGCGCCAGTCCAGGAGATCTATGGCTTTACCGAAGCCGGTAGCGTGGCGATGCGGCGCACCACCGTGACCGGCGCCTGGCGGGTCCTGGGTGGCTTGACTCTGAAGCAGGACGGGAACGGTTGTAGTATTGAGGCCGACTACCTCCCTGGGTCTATTCCCCTACCCGATCTCATCACGCCTCATGGCAAACAGGAATTTGCACTGCACGGGCGCGGCGGCGACGTCGTCAACATCGGGGGTCACCGGGCCTCGTTGGGCGATCTGAACCAGAGACTCAACGAGATCGACGGAGTAGAAGACGGCGTATTCTTCGCGCCCGATGAGCGTGACGCCGCTAATACCCGCCTCATCGCCTTTGTGGTGGCGCCGGAGCGTTCAACCGCCCAGATCCTCTACGCGCTGCGGAATGCGATCGATCCGGTATTCGTCCCACGCCCGCTATACCGGGTAGCGAGCCTCCCGCGCAACGATACCGGTAAACTGACTCACGAGTCGCTGCAGGGACTGGTGCAGGCGTGCCGCGCGCGGTTTTCCATAGGCGGGGATGGCCCGTGAGCCTGGGCTGGCTGGGGCAGCGCGAACGGAGCAACCGCCTGGCTTGCCGGTGGATCGTATGGGTAGCGCTGCGTCTTGGGCGCGGTCCGGCGCGCGCTTTGCTCTACCCCATTTGCGGGTACTACCTGGTGTTCTCACCCCAGGCCCGCGCCTCGATCCTTGGTTTTTTATCCAGGTTGCTGGCGCGTCCCATCGGTTGGCGCGATCTCTTCCGCCACTATTATTGCTTCGCGTCCACGATCCTGGATCGGGTGTACCTGCTCCGCGGACAGTACGATCTCTTCGACATCGATCTGCGGGGCGCCGAGATCTTCACTGAATGTTTGGCGCGCGGCCAGGGCTGCCTGTTGTTGGGCGCTCACCTGGGCAGCTTCGAGATCGTGCGCGCCACCGGGATAGCGGGCGGATTCGAGGTCCGGATCCTCATGCACGAGGAGAACGCCCCGATGATTCGGGATATCATGAGAGATCTGAACCCCGCGGTTGCGGAAACGGTGATCCCCGCCGGCGCTCCGGACACGATGCTGAAGGTCAAGGAGTGCGTGGATCGCGGCGGGATGATCGGGGTCCTCGGTGATCGCTCGTTCCCGGAAGCGCGGATCGTGCCTTGTATATTCTTTGGCCGGCCCGCAGGTTTCCCCGCCGGGACCATGCGGCTGGCGCACGCGCTCGGAGTCCCGGTCCTTCTGTTCTTCGGTTTATACCGGGGCGGTAACCGTTACGAGATCCACTTCGAGCGGTTCGCGGAGGAAGTGAATATCGATAGGGCACAACGTGATCAGGATCTCCGGCGCTGGACCCAGCGCTATGTCGACCGGCTGGAGCATTATTGCCGCTTAGCGCCCAATAACTGGTTCAACTTTTATGACTTTTGGGGTGAGAAATCCAACGCCCAGTAACATCATGGCGCCGCTCTGGATCAGCCGCTACACCGTGGTCACGGCGCTCGGGCGGGGCTTGGACGCTACCTATGCGGCCTTGCGCGCGCGGCGCTCGGGCTTGAAGCCTTGTAACTTCGAGGATGCCGACTTGAGCACTTACATCGGCCGCGTCGAGGGTTTGGAGGATTATCCGATCACGGGATCGGAGCTTATGCCGTTCGATTGCCGCAACAACCGCCTGGCTTTGCTCGGCCTGCGGCAGGACGGGTTCGAGGAGGCCGCACGCGCGGCCGCGCGGCGCCATGGGGCGGGGCGGATCGCGGTCATCCTCGGGACCAGTACCTCGGGGATCAATGAGACCGAGCACGCCTACCGTGATCGGGATCAGGATTCGGGCGTCCTGCCGGCGTCCTTCCTGACCCGCTATCGCCATACCCACAACACCTTTTCCCTCGCCCACTTCGTGCGCGCTTATCTTGGCCTCCGCGGTCCCGCGGCCGTGATCTCGACCGCCTGTTCCTCGAGTGCCAAGGTCTTCGCGAGCGCGGCCCGTTTCCTGGCGAGCGGACTCTGCGACGCGGCCATCGTGGGCGGTGTGGATAGTCTCTGTCTTACGACCCTGTATGGTTTCTCCGCGCTGGGCCTAAGCTCGACCCGGCCGTGCCGCCCCTGGGACGAGGCGCGCGACGGCCTGTCGCTGGGCGAAGCGGCGGGATTCGCGATCTTGGAAAGGGTGGGCCCGACAACGGATCCGGGTGGGGTTGCCCTCTATGGCTACGGCGAGAGTTGTGACGGCTATCATATGTCCCACCCACATCCCGAGGGTCTCGGCGCGATCCTGGCGATGCGCAGCGCGCTGGCGCGGGCCGGGATCAAGCCCGAGGCCATCGACTATATCAATTTGCACGGTACGGCGACTCCGACCAACGACCGCGTCGAAGATCTGGCGATAAACTCAGTCTTCGGCGCGGCCACACCTTGTAGCTCCACCAAGGGATGGACGGGGCACACGCTGGGCGCGGCTGGGATCACCGAAGCTGTGATCGCGTTGCTCTGCCTCGGGCACGGATTCGTACCGGCGACACTCAACACGGCGCGGCCCGATCCAGCGCTCGCGAGCCGGGTGCTGATCGAGAATCAAGAGCGCCCGCTCGGGCGCGTCTTGAGCAACATCTTCGGGTTCGGAGGGAATAATTGCAGCCTCATTTTCGGCCGCCTCTGATGCAAGTCTATGCGGACGGGATCGGGATCTTGGGGCCGGGCTTCGCCGGCTGGCCGGCGAGCCGCAGGGTGCTGGCGGGCGAGGCGCCATGGCCCGGGAGCGAAACCGAGGAGCCGTCCGCGGCCATCCTCCCGCCCAACGAGCGGCGGCGAAGCAGCGCTCTCGTGCGTTGGGCCATGCATGTGGCGGAGGAGGCCATAGGTCACGCGGATCAAGATCCGCGCGCCTTGGCGACGGTGTTCGCTTCCTCGGGGGGCGAAACCGGAGTCCTGGACCAGATCTGTCGCAGTCTCGTCAGTCCCGAACGGGTCCTTTCGCCGACGCTCTTTCACCATTCCGTGCACAACGCCGCGGCCGGTTACTGGGGCATCGCGACCGGGGCCCAGCGCTCCTCTACTTCTTTATCCTGCTATGACAGCTCGTTTGGGAGCGGATTGCTGGAGGCGGCGGCCTACGTGTATGTTGAACAGGCACCGGTACTGCTCGTGGCCTACGACCTACCGCCGCCGCCGCCCCTTTTTCCGGCGCGTCCCTTGGCGGCGGGATTCGCCGTCGCGCTGGTGCTAGGCGTTTGCCCTTCGGGCCGGAGTCTGGCCCGCTTGAAGCTTCAGGTGGAGGACGCGCCGCGCAATGCGCCCGACACGCTGAGCGACCCGGGGATCGAGGCATTGCGGTGCGGAAATCCCGCGGCGCGGGCTCTGCCGCTACTCGCGGCCATCGCCCGCCGCCGGAGCACCGGCGTGCATCTTGATTATTTCGAGGAGCAATGCCTGACAATCGAGGTGAGTCCATGCCCGCCATGAGCGCAGCCGAAATCCGGGCGCTTCTGCCTCACACCGGCAGTATGTGCCTGTTGCACGCCGGGGAGGGCTCATGAAGCGCGCCTTGGTGACGGGCGGGAGCGGTGCGATCGGCGCGGTGATTTGCCTGGAGTTGGCGCGCCAAGGGCTGCAGGTCATCGTCCACACCCACCGCCAGCCGGAGACGGCAAAAAACATCGTCGCAGCGATCGCGCAGGCGGGCGGCTCGGCCAGTATGCTCCGCTTCGATGTGACGGATGGCGAGGCTGTCAAGCACGCGCTCGAGGCGATTCTGGAGGACGGGCCGGTGCAGGTATTGGTGAACAACGCCGGCGTGCACGACGATGCCCCGATGGCGGGCATGCGCCCGGGCCAATGGCAGGACGTCGTCGCCGTTTCCCTGCATGGGTTTTTCAACGTGACCCAACCGCTCTTGGTGCCGATGATCGGGACGCGTTGGGGGCGCGTCATCTCCATCTCGTCGCTGGCCGGGATCCTCGGGAACCGCGGGCAGACCAATTACGCGGCGGCCAAGGCCGGGCTGCACGGCGCCTCCCGATCCCTAGCTCTGGAACTGGCCTCGCGCGGGGTGACCGTCAATGTCGTCGCGCCCGGGATCATCGCCACGCCGATGATCGAACGTGCCTTCAAACCCGAGCAGATCGAAGCCTTAGTGCCGATGAAACGCGCCGGCACGCCCCAAGAAGTGGCCCACTTGGTCGCGTTCCTGGCCTCGGAGCAGGCCGGCTACATCTCCGGCCAGGTGATCGGTATCAACGGCGGCATTGGATGACAACAACGGATGCAACGGAGGGTCTGGTCTTTATTATTAAACGCATACCCCGCGGTCTTGCCGCGGATACCTTAGCCGCAAAATCGCGGTGCGCACGCTTCGATTAGAGTGTCGGGTTATCGTGTCAGACGTTTTGCGTCACCCTTCATCGAGGCGATCTTGAACATCGTCTCGAGCTGAGCTTCAAGACGCACGACGCGTTCGGTGAGAGACTCGATTTTCGCTTGTTGCTCCTTGACCACGCCGGCAAGCGATACCACCTTGTCATTCGTCTTGATAACTGTTGTGAGCGCGTCCCAAACTTTGTCCGCGACGCCCACTATCGCCCCTCCAGCTTGGCCAGGCGCTTGTTGGAGGCCGTGACGAAGGCAAAGGCCCCATCGAGCGCCGCCTCCGCTTCCTTGGTGCTGGCCTTCACCCGTTCTAGCAAGGCCTCCAGGTCCCCCTCTTCGGGTGCAGCGGCGTAGGCTGAGGCTCCCCGCCGCATGAGCTCCGAAAGACTGATCTCGAAGCGCTTTGCTTTCGCTACGAGTGTTTTCTTCTCCGCTGGGGCGACTTGCACCACAATGCGTTCAACTGCAGCCGGCATGGGCAATTCCTGTTGGACATGTACATGCCATGTACAATACGTATCCCTTCGGCTCTTGTCAAACGTCCTACCGGTGTTCCGTAGAGACGTACAGCAGGAAGTCTGGTCTTGAAATATCAGTTTATTATATGTCGAGACTTGGGTGCTTTATTGTGGAGCACCCGGCCCCAATCGAGCCTGATCCACCGCCCTTGGGCATAATCAAACAGGCCACATTGTTTCACCAGCGCGTAATGGCGCAGTGGGGTCCACCGCCAAGATACCAGTCGAACGCCGGTGCGGGACGCCAAATACCTCTCGGCGGCCGCCAGGCTTCGCACCGGGATGCGGGTGTCCAAGTGGTGGAGCGTATGATTCATCACGACATTGGGCAATAGGTACCACCAGATCCCGCTAAACCGGACGTGGCAGGCCCCGGTCGCCTGGGAGAACTCCGTGCGCCAATCTGCCGCCGATTCATACCATTTAAGCCGCGGGTGAGTGTGATTGAAGAACACCACGAAACCGATCGCCCAACTCGTGATCATGAGCGAGGCCGTGGCGAAGAGCGTCATCCTGGACAGCAAGCTCCAAGCACCCGCATCGCATAGAAATGCCGTCGTTCCTGCTATAAGTAACCACACCATGACCACGGTTGCTATGTCCAAATAGGCCGAATGCACCACGCGCTTCGGCAGATCTCTCGGTGGCCACACAAACTTTCGGCGCCATAGCTCCAACGCATAGTAGAGTCCGAATCCGCCCCCCGTCGGGTGGCGGTAGATGAACTCCAGCAATCGCCTCGGCAGTGAAAGCCGGCTGAACTCATCGGGCGAGAGCGGCGTCCAGACAAAATCGTGCCCCCTGAGGTTTGTGAAGTTGTGGTGCTGACCGTTGTGAAAATACGCCCACAACGAATAACTGTGAACGCTTGGCACGAATGCCAACCGGCCTATGATCGCATTGAGCGTGCGACTTGATGTGTAGCTTCCGTGGCAAGCGTCATGGGCGATGACAAACAATTGCGATCCCGCCACGCCACCGACGCTCGAAAGAGCGAGTGCGCTAAGAACGCTGTCTACTGCAATGCTGCCGCTCATCGCCATGATCCAGATGATCATGGGGAGCAGGAACCAACACGCGGGATCGCATCGTTCTTGAGCATGAAACTGTTCAAGTCCCGTCAATCTGGGTTCCACAATCTCACTCCACCTGCTTGACATCGTGTGAACGATGGTTACGCTCCTTCATGGCGAAGGACCTCCCGTGGCGCGGGTTTGTAGGCTGAAACCCGTAGTTTGAGGCCTCGCTTCTTATTCATAGCTCACTACAAACGTACT
>JBOIDM010000183.1:0-4260 GCA_050740575.1 Gammaproteobacteria bacterium | reverse complement strand
CGCGTCTATCATGGCGGAATCAGTGCCGTCCCTCGGCGAACGAGCCGGCCCGATCGAGATCATCGAATGTGTTCACATCCAGCCAGTGGCCATGGATATACAGCACGCGGACCTTATAGCCGGAGCTGACCAAGTGATTGAGCAGATCAGGCGTATTCAAACGCGCAAAGTCGGCGCGCGTGCGCAGATCCGCGAGCGCTTTCTTAAGCGCCCGGCAGCCCTCGCCCTGGGCTCGCCACATACCGATCCAGCGCCCCGAGGGAAGCCCGAAGCCGGGATCGCTGGTGATCCGCGTGAGGTAAACCTCCTGGTTAACGAGCGAGCGTGCATCGGGTTGAGTGCAATAGGCGTAATCGGGCGCACCGCCGACCGGCACATGGGTATCCGCGGAATCGACCACCGCCATAATGCCGGCGTCGCTGTCCAAGAGGTCGCGCAGGATATAGTTTCGGAATAAGAGATCGCCATAGAGGATCACCGTATCGTCGTCGAAACACGACTCGGCACGGCTGAGGGAGGCAAGCTCGCCGGACTCTTGGTAGTCGGGGTTCAGGACGAGGCTAATCCCGGTCGTGTCTATCGCCTCGGCGCGATATCCGGCCACGACGGTGATCTCGTTTACGGCCTGCCTTTTGAGCTCTTCGACGAGCCGCCGCAGGATCGGTTTTCCGCTAATCGGCAACATCACCTTGGGCCGGGTCGCCGTCAGACCATGTAGCGCGTCACCGCGCGTCGCCGCCAGGATGACCGCGCGCGTTCGCGAACGGCCGGAGACCGCGTAGCGCCGCTCCGCCGCTGAAAGCTCCTCCGCTCCTTGCAAGCGAAAGATTTCCTCAACGGGCGCGATGCGATCCTCGACATGAACCGGCGTTTCCGACTCATGAATGGCGCGGGCGGCGCTTTGCATCGCCGCGACCGCGGCGCGTAGCATGTGATTGGCCCAGATCGCCAGGCTGATCCCGGCTTGGCGATAGATATCGGTCGGCGTGCTGTAATACGTCGTGGGCACGATAACGAGAGGCGCGCGGCCCGCCCATTCCGCCGCAAAGGCGAGGATCTGATCAGGACGCGACAGCTTGCTGTGGATTAAGATTGCGTCGGCCCCCGCCGCGTGATACGCCTCGGCGCGCAGCAGTGCTTCTCTCAGATCCCAGCCGGCGATCAAAGCCTCGACCCTGGCCACAACGCAGAAATCCCCATCGCTCTGGCTGTCTTTACCGGCCTTGATCTTGCCGCAGAACTCATCGATGTCGGCAAGTTCTTGCCGCTCGCCGGCGATAAAGCTGTTGGATTTCGGGAACAGCTTGTCCTCGATACACACTCCCGCGATTCCGCGCTGCTCGATCTTTTTCACCAAGCGCCGCAGGTTGTTGAAATTTCCGTAGCCTGTGTCGCCGTCCAGTAATATCGGTATACTTGTAACATCGGACATGAACTCGAGCATTTCGACCACTTGGGTCCAGCTCGCCTCGTTGTTATCGCGTACACCAAACTGCGCCGAGAGCGATAGCCCGCTCGCCCAAATTCCATGAAACCCGGCCTCTTCCACGATGCCGGCGCTGATCCCATTGTGGGCCTCCATAATGAATTCGAGGTGCGGTGAATCGAGCATCCGGCGCAGTTGCGCGCACTTCGAGGGCTTGAGAGGGACGGACTCCGGATTAATCATGTTTAGTCCACCAAGCGCGGCAGGATCTCGCGCTCCGCGCGGCATATGTCCTCGGGAAAATCGATCTCGATCCAAGGCACGCCGGTCACATCCTCGAACCCGAATGCCTCCGGGGTCTCCAGGACCAGATCGCGAATGGCCTCCTCATACGGTTCGGCGTGTAAGCCCGCGCTGAAATAATAATCCGCGCGTTCCGCCAGGCGTGCGGCGACGGGCCCGGAAAAGCGGAAGAATCCAACGGACTCCCCGCAAAAATCGTACGCTACGCTGGCCGCGATCCGCTTGCGAAACTCCACCGGTCGGCCGCCGCGCACGCAGATCTTGACCGGTTCGTTGCCGGGCTCGTAGGCGCGATCGATCAGGAAACAATTTTGAACCCGAGAATGTATCAAGCGCTGCAGGAGATCGGGTCGATATAACACGTCGGCATCCATCAACAATACGCCATCACCCTCGCGCAGTACTTCCCTTACAGCCCACAGGCTAAGTACGCTTCCGTGTTCATAGCGCGCATTATAAACGGTTCGCACTGGAGCCCTTGAGCCAGTTGCGCGGATCTCTTCTTCGATCAACTCCGATCGGAAACCGACGGCGATAACGATTTCATGGATATCGTGAGCGCTTAGCGCTTCGAGATGGCGGCTAAGTAAGGTCTTGGATAAAAACGCCAAGAGACATTTGGGATGTCCTATGCCCAAGCGCCGGCCGACACCCGCGGCGAGCATGACTGCCTTCATGCGTTGCGTAGGTGACTCGCCGCGCGCTGCTGGTCTGAGAACTAACGCCGTCCTTGGAAGGCGTCTCTAAAACCAAAGTACGCGATCGAATCTTTCATGTTGGAGATAAAACGGCGTGTCGCAGACATGCGCGCATCGGTCACGTATTCCATGGTGAGTACAATCCGCTCCTCCCCGTCGCCGAGCGGAGTCACTCGATGGTACAGTTTGTCCCCATTAAAAACAACGAGCATCCCGGGCGTCAAGGCCAGGGATAAAGACTCGGTTTCGCGTTCTGGATGATCGCGGTAGAGCTGGCATTCCAGTCGGCTGCTGGAGCGATCGACCAACCCCAGCAACACCGTATAACGCATGCCCCGGTAGTAGGACGTGTCGTAATGCCATCCGATATGGTCGCCGGGCTCGGTGTAGCAGTATAAGGCATAGGTGTGCGGGTCATCCTCGGGACAAGGCAGGAGCGATTGTCCGGTGATAAAGCTCAAACCCTGCGTAAACTCCGGCAACGCATACAAGCTTCCGAAATCCGGCGCCATGCGGTCCAACACGAAGCGGCTCACACTACCGCCTTTCTTGTGCTTCGGGAGGTAGTTTCTGTGTATCGACGGCCGTAGTTGTGGCAGCCGCTCCAATAAGGATTGCAGTTTCTCGGGTCCGAGAAGCTTGTCTACGACTAGAAACTCATTCTGGGCGGCGAACTTCTGTTTGAGTTGGTCGATCTCGAATTGAGCGAACATAGTTTCTAGCGAATCAATGCTCCCGAGGCGAGACGAAGGCGCGCTTCGCACTGGAATAGCCGCGCTTGGTTTCATCTTTGGTTTCCCTGGTTCCAAAATCCTATGAGCTTATAGGTTTGAGCGTACGCGTCTTCAAAAAAAGGTAAATACGCCGAAACAACAAAATAATCGATGAATATTGTATGTCGTATTATTAATACTACACAAGTAACACTAGATTGTGGCATAATAGACACATTAGGCTTGCATTGTCCCGGAAGCATACGGCAATGCCGCTGATCCCGTGCCCGGATCGCAGCTTGTACATGCATTGCCATAAAAAGCGTCGATGAATAGGACATTAAGAACATGAACTTGCTTAAGCCACTGTTTTTAATTTTTGGATTGGTGCTGCTCGTTCTGCTTGTGCGGGACATGGATGCCGATGAAATCCTACGGCATGTCCAGCAGGTGGGCAGCGCGGGTATCGGTTTCGTCATCGCGCTCTATGCGGTGACCTTTCTCGCCGATGTCGCCGGTTGGCACCTCACCTTTAACTCCATCCCGCTGAACCTTTGTTGGTTGCAGCGGCTTTATATCGTGCGCATGACGGGCGAGGCCTTTAACAACATTACGCCCCTTGGCGCCATGGGCGGCGAGCCGGTGAAAGCCATGGTGCTAAAGTCACGCTATGGCGTGAACTATCGCGAATCGGGCGCCTCCTTAATCCTCGCGAAGACCGTCATCCTCATCTCGCTGGTGGTCTTTCTCGGCCTCGGCTTCTTGGTCTTGATGCCCGCCGAGCGTGTCCAAAGTTCTTATAAAGCGGTCGCAGGGATCGGACTGGCGGGTTTTGGTACGACCATCGCGCTTTTTTTTCTCGTCCAACGCTTCCGCTTGTCTTCCTGGCTCGGGCGGCTCGCCGGGGGATCGACGTTAGGTCATCGATTAGAGGCGGCCTTGCGCGTCATTCACGAGGTGGAAGATCGGCTCGTGAGCTTTTACACCGAGCGCCGTGCTCGTTTCGCGGGCGCGTTGGCCTTAGCGTTCATCAACTGGTTGCTCGGGGTAGTCGAGATTTATGCCTTGATGCAATTTCTCGGTCATCCGGTGTCTTTTATGGATGCTTGGATCATTGAGG
>JBOIDM010000182.1:0-6499 GCA_050740575.1 Gammaproteobacteria bacterium | reverse complement strand
GTCGTGATCCGCGTCAAAGACCATAGAGCGGCAAAATTGCGGCCTCTCAATGAGGTTAGGAATGACATTAAGGCAGCCATTTCCTCCGATAAGGCGAAAGCGGCCGCGAAAACGCAAGGCGAGGCGCTGTTGCAGCGCCTGAAAAGCGGCGAAGGCCGCGAGCAGCTTGCATCCAAGGAAGGCTTAAAGTGGGTAGAAAAGGAGAAGCTTGGCCGTGATGATGCCAGCGTCGATAACGTTGTGCGGCGGATGGCGTTCAAGTTACCGCGGCCGAACGAGGGCAAGGCTAGTTACGGTGGTAGCGTGCTCGACAGCGGCGATTATGCGCTCGTCGCGCTCCTGAACGTTGATGAAGCCGAGGCCGTGGACGAACAGAGGCGTAAGCAAATAAAAGAGGAGCTTCTACGCACGACCAGTGATCGGGAGTGGCGGGAGCTCATGAGCGATTTACGGCGACACGCCGATATCAGGATTTTCTCGGAAAACATGTAATCAGACGTTTCCCATCCCGACGATACTGAAGCCGCCATCGACGTATGTGATCTCGCCGGTAATGGCCGACGCGAGATCCGAACACAGAAACGCAGCAACGTTTCCGACCTCGTCGATCGTGATATTGCGCCGCAAAGGCGCGGTCTTCTCGACGTGATCGAGGAACCTGCGAAATCCCGTGATACCCGCGGCGGCAAGCGTTCGGATGGGGCCCGCGGAAATGGCGTTGACACGGATCCCCTCGGGGCCGAGGCTGTGCGCCATGTATCTTACGTTGGCCTCGAGGCTGGCCTTGGCGATCCCCATGACGTTGTAATTAGGCATGGCGCGGATGGCGCCGAGATAGGTCAGGGTTAAGAGTGCACCCTTGGTTCCGTTCATCATCCCCCGCGCCGCGTTGGCAAGTGCGGAAAAACTATACGAGCTTACCTCGTGCGCGATGCGGAACCCGTCGCGAGTGACGGTATCGAGGTAGTGGCCTTCAAGCTGCTCGCGAGGTGCGAAGGCGACCGCGTGCACCAGAATATCGAGATGATCCCAATAGTTATCCAAATGATCGAAGAGCGCTTGAATCTCAGCGTCGCTGGCGACATCGCACGCGACGGTGATGGTGGAACCCAACTCGGCGGCGAGCTCCTCGACGCGTTCTTTCAGGCGCTCGTTCTGAAATGTGAAGGCAAGCTCCGCGCCTTCGCGTCGCATAGCTTTGGCAATCCCCCAGGCAATAGAGCGGTTGCTGGCGACACCCACGATCAAGGCCCGTTTTCCGTCAAGAAATCCCATTGGACATTCCCCTAAACTTGATGGCTCTTTACGGCTGTAACACGTTCATGCGCACCTAGCGCTATCATATACAAGCCATGGTCTTCGAGCTACGCCGGTGATTCCCCGGAGCGCGCGACTTCGCGTAACTTAAGCGATGGCGTTGAGGCATTGGTTTCTGGTCGTCCCCTCGGTGCTGCTCGTGGCGCTGTTACAGGCCTATTTCTGGGTGCCCAGCTATGATCAGCAATCCGCCGGCAATCCCAAGCGCTTGCTTAAGTATATCGAAGCCTCGGCCGCCGATGCCAAGATCCTAAACCCGATCCTCAATGCGGACACCGTCAGCAGCGGCATTACCGACTATGTGTTCGAGGGTTTGTTGGGGGCGGATGAAGATCTCAGGCTCCGAGGCCGTTTGTCCACGCATTGGTCGATCACGGAGCAAGCGTATCTAATCGTGCGCCCGGATAAGCGCTTGCCTGACGGAACGCCGGGTTCCGCCACCGAGCTTAAAAAACGTATCCTCGAGGCGCGCGATCGCGGCAGCCTAAGTAGCTTGAAAGGATTATTACTGGCTATCGACGTGTTGCGTCCTGAAACCCGCACCGAGACCGTGGCGTTACCGCAAACAGAGAAACAGTTTTCGGAATTCGTCGTAAGGATCGAGGTTCCGGAACGCCTGCGATTTTCGCTGACCCGTGTGGACCAGGATTTTTTTTCCCGCCTCGAGCCTATCGTGGGATCGGGCTATCTCGACGGGTTTCCCCACGAAAAGTATATACACGCCAAAGAGCGGCTTACCGCCGATCGGCTCCGGCCCCATCTGGCGGAGCTGCTTCCGATCGCGGAACATAATCCGGTAATCGTGTTTCGTCTCCGCCGTGGTGTGCGCTTCCACGATGGCACAGAGGTGACGGCGCGGGATGTGAAATTCACCTACGATGCCATCATGAATCCGAAGAATCTCTCCCCGCGCGTGTCCGACTTCGAGCCGATCAAGTCGGTCGAAACTCCCGATCCCTACATCGTAAAAATTACCTACAAGCGGTTGCATTCCCCTGCGATCAACGCCTGGACGATGGGGATCCTGCCCAGGCACCTTTTGAGCGGCGAAGCACTCACGGGGGAAACGGTAAACCTGCTCGGGGCGGCGCGCGCGGCCTTCGGTATGCGCGAGAGCCGCTTCAATCGGCATCCGATCGGATCCGGTCCCTTTAAGTTTGTTGAGTGGCGAGGCGATGAATTTCTCCACCTCGAACGCAATGACGATTACTGGGAGGGCCGCCCCGAGTTCGAAGACTACTATTTGCGCATCATTCCCGACCCCTTGACCCAGGAGGTGGAGTTTCGCACCGGCGCCGTCGACTACTACGGGGCCATGCCCCATCAAGTGGCCCGGTATCTAAAAGACGACAGCTATCAGTCGTTTTCAAGCCTCGCCTTGAGCTATAGCTACATCGGGTACAACCTGCGAAAGCCGTTGTTTGCAGACGTGCGGGTGCGCCGTGCGCTCGGGATGGCCATCGACGTGGACGAAATTATCCGCTACCTCTTGTATGGCGAAGGCGAGCGCACCACCGGTCCCTTTCCCAAGGAGACCCCTTGGTACGATCCCGCGGTGCCGCCCCTGCCCTACGATCCCCCCGCCGCCTTACGGCTGCTGGAAGAGGCTGGTTGGCGCAGGAACGAACAAGGATGGCTGGAGAAAGACGGGACCGTTTTCGAATTTAATTTGATTACCAACAGCGGCAATCCCGCGCGCAAGAATATCATGACCATCGCCCAGAATGCCTGGAAGAGAATCGGGATAAGATGCAACACGCAATACTTCGAATGGGCTGTGTTCTTGGAAGATTTCGTGGACAAGGGCGCGTTCGACGCCGTGGTCTTGGGGTGGACTACTCCGCCGCTCGACCCGGACCTATACCAGATCTTTCATTCCAGCCAGTCGGGTCCGAAACAGCTTAACTTCGTAGCCTATAACAATCCCGAAGCCGATCGCCTGATCATACGCATTCGCCAGGAATACGATCCCGAGCGGCAACGCGCGCTTGCCCACCAGTTGCACCGGATCATCTACCAGGATCAACCTTATAATTTTCTCTATACACCGCGCGCCACCCGAGTGCTGGACAAAAAGATCGTCATCGTCGAGCGCGGCGCAAAAGACCAGGAGCGGTATGTAAAGATCTATCCGACCAAGGGCGGAACGATTTCCTATTATTTCAACAAGTGGCGTAAATTGGCGTTTACCCCCGAGTTTTAGATTCTCACTCAGCCAATGTTGGAAGGAAACGGATGGGGCAAGACATAGTTAGCCCGCACCAATATTAGCCCCTTGAATGCTGGGTTGGCGACACCCACTGATCCAGATAGACTTTCCTCAGCATGCACAACAATCCCCTACCAAGACTCGATGAGAACCCGGCACTTCGGTCTCGGCTGCTCGAACATTGCAGGGTCAAGCCTGGAGAAATTTGGATCGATCCTGTTGCAGGACACCGCGTAGCTTGCATAGACTCTGCCGACCCTAGGGCGGTAAGGTTCTTGATGGGAGACCGTGTGGCTACGTTGGCAATTCATGATCCCCCATACAACCTCGTTGCCTTCGAAACCCGACGCATTGATGAATACATCGAGTGGTGCCGAAGGTGGGTGAGGAATTCATTAGAGCATATGGCGCCAGATTGTTCTTTATATGTTTGGCTTGGCGCCGATCAACGCGATCATTACCAACCCTTGCCAGACTTTATGCTCTTAATGCGCGAATTTCCGGTTCAGGCGAGAAGCTTCATTACCGTCCGTAACCAGCGAGGATACGGAACGCAGAAGAATTGGATGGCAGTGCGTCAGGAGCTTTTGTATTACATTCGCGGCAACCCGATATTTAGCGTCGAGGCTGAGTACACCGAAATACCAAAGACACTGAAGGGTTACTACAAAGACGTTGGTGGCGAAAAAACGGAGAACCTCGAAAGAGGAAAGGCTGATACCATTCGAGCCGGAAACGTTTGGATAGATATTCAACAGGTTTTCTACCGACTGCATGAGAATGTTTCCGGCTGTTACGCACAGAAACCACTAAAAAGCGTTGCGAGAATAATTAGCGCTAGCTCACGACGTGGCGATCTTGTCATTGATTTGTTTTCTCACGCTGGCACAACGCTGCTCGCCTCTGAAATGGCTGAACGCAAATGCTTCACTGCCGAACTAGACCCAGTGTTTTGTGAAATAACGATTCGGCGTCTAGAGCGCTATCGAGCAACAGGCCACGCTGGGTGGCAAAACGGACATGCCTTTGAGCTAGAGCGCCAGGATGATCAATTATCACCTCGCGAAACCGAAGAGTCGTTAGGTCCGGTGCAGACTACGCTTTTCTGAATAGCCATCTGCAGATGGAAATACTGGTGAAGGGCAACTTCACGTTCGGCAAGACAATATCAACGACTTCACACCGTTTGAGGCAGCTTCCAACAATTTGGCGAATGCGATTCGGCAAGCCCGTTCAAGAGAAATCGCTGCTCGCCGGGAGTAACGGGCTAACACTACGCTGCACTCGGACTCCTATCGTCGCGCCGGTGAGGTTTGTACCCCCCACATCGACCTGCTGATGGTTCTTCTCCGGCGCCCGACCCCACAAGAAAGCAGCATGTCCATGAGCGCTCTACGCACTACTGTGGTACTTGAAGCGCCGCATCTGCGCGATAATCTCACGGCAATTGGATAGTATTTCAAGAACGAAAAGCCATGTGGGCCTATATCCTACGCAACGTCTGGCAGCGTCTTATTTTGCTCGTCTTCGTCTCGATCCTCGCGCATTCCGTGGTGCATCTCGCGCCCGGCGAGCCGAGCGAAGTGGATCCTTCGAACCCGCGCATGAAACCCGAGGACATCGCGCGCATCCGGGCCGCGTTTCATCTCGACGACCCTCTCTATCTGCAGTATATCTACTGGCTGCGGGATCTCGGCTCCGGTGATTTGAAGTCCTTTAAGGACAGCCAACCGGTGTTGCCGAAGATCGGCCAGCGCCTATTGAACTCCTTGCCCTTGTTTCTGCTCACCACATTGATTGTCTGGGGCTTGTCATTTCCGACCGGGATTCACGCAGCCGTGCACAGGGACTCGCCCTTCGACCGCTCGACCACCTTTTTGTCCTATACGCTGATTTCCATACCCGGATTTTTTCTCTCCTATCTGGTGATACTCGGCGTTGTCGATATGCTCGATGTACCGGTGATCGGGATGAGCACCTTCGGGATGGACGAGGCCGTGCCCGTGTTCCGATGGATGGATCGCCTCTGGCATCTGGCCATCCCGGCGCTGATGTCGGCGGTCATGGGTATCGCGATACTTTCGCGTTACGTGCGTTCGCAAATGCTGGAGGTCATCGGCCAAGACTATGTGCGCACTGCGCGCGCCAAGGGACTGCCCGAGGACGTCGTCATCTACCGCCATGCGTTGCGCAATGCGCTGCTGCCCTTCATCACCATGTTCGGTTTTCTGGTGCCGGGTCTCATCGGCGGCTCGGTGATCTTCGAGCAGATCTTTGCCTGGCCCGGACTCGGTCGCCTGGGTTATGAAGCCATCTTGGCACGCGATTTCCCGGTAATCTTGACGCTGAACTTCATCGCCGCAGTGCTGACACTCATTGGCACCTTCGTCGCGGACATCTTGTACCTGTTCGCCGATCCGCGCATTCAGATCGAGTAGCCGTGGGCGCTGCGCAAATAGAAACGGTTACCGCCGAGATATCGGAACCGGATCTGGCCGGTGTAGCACCGGCGTTTTGGCCCACGTTTCGGGAAAACCGGCTGGCCGCGGGCGGCGCCGTCGTCCTTCTGATCCTGCTCGGATTGGCGATCGCCGGAAAGGTGTTGACCGAGTGGTGGGTGGTGTTCGACACGGAAACGATTCGTTTGCCGGATAAATTCAAGCCCCCATTGTCCGAGGCTGCCGGCATGATACCGGGGCCGGATAGTCCCGTATTCGGCCGCTATCTGCTCGGCACCGACGAGCTCGGCCGCGATGTATTCGCGCGCATGTTGCAAGGCTCCTTCGTGTCGTTGTCTATCGGATTCGTCGCCGTGGGGATTTCGGTGCTCATCGGCACCGCGCTCGGGGCGCTCGCCGGGTTTTACGGAAATCTGCGGCTCGGCATCATCACGGTTGATACCCTAATCATGCGGTTTACCGATACCATGATGTGTTTCCCGACCTTTTTCCTCATTCTTACCGTGGTCGCGCT
>JBOIDM010000181.1:0-2069 GCA_050740575.1 Gammaproteobacteria bacterium | reverse complement strand
GGATCCTGCGGCTCGGCGAACGGCGCGGTCTCATCCTGGATCGGGAGGCGGCGATGTTCATTGCCGAGCGGGTCGAGAATAACCTGCCCGCGGCAAGTCAGGAGCTTGAGAAGCTCCAGCTTTCCTTGCCGGGCGGCAAGGCGGGTCTCGCGGACGTCGTCGCGGTAGTCACGGACAGCAGCCGTTACGACGTGTTTGCCCTGGTCAACTGCGTGTTGGAAGGGCGTCTGGCACGATCCCTGTCCGTGCTCGCGGGACTCCGCGCCGAGGGTACCGAAGCCGCGCTCGTGACCTGGTCTCTAGTGCGTGAGCTGCGGATCCTATGCCGTTTGGCGTATAACCAGGCGCGCAAGCTGCCTCTGGATTCCTTGTTCGAGGAATACCGCGTTTGGGATCGGCGTAGAGCGGCCTTGAAAACGGCGCTGCGGCGCCACACCCTCGCCGGCTTGCGGGAACTGCTGCTGGCTGCCCATCAAGTAGAACGAGCCATCAAGGGCGCCATCTCAGGCGATCCGTGGCTCATGCTGGCGGAGGTGGCGATCGGCCTCGCCCGAGGAGATGCCTCGCAGCGGAATTACAATGTGAACGAGTCACCCAAATAGACCCGGCGCACGATGTCGTTGGCGAGAATGGTCTCCGGTGCACCCTCCGCGATGATGGTGCCTTCATTGACGATATACGCCCGATCGCAGATCCCCAGGGTCTCGCGGACATTATGGTCGGTGATTAAAATCCCGATGCCGCGCGCCGCAAGCTGTTTGATGACTTTCTGAAGATCGAGTACCGAAAGCGGATCGATACCGGCGAAGGGTTCATCCAACATGATGAACTCGGGCTCCGCCGCCAGCGTCCGCGCGATCTCCGTGCGCCGCCGCTCGCCTCCGGACAAGGTTTCACCCACGCGATCGGAGACCTGCTGGAGATGGAATTCTTGTAGTAGGCCCGTCAACCGGCGTTCGCGCTCCACGGGGTCGAAGACAGAACGTATATCCAGTACTGCAAGGATGTTGTCCCGCACCGTGAGTTTTCTGAAGATGGAAGACTCCTGCGGCAGATAGCCCAGCCCCAAACGTGCGCGCTGGTCCATCGGCAAGGCGGTGATGTCGCGGCGGTTGAGAAACACGGTGCCGGCATCATTCGGCACCAGACCCACGATCATGTTGAAGCTCGTGGTTTTGCCCGCGCCATTCGGACCCAGCAGTCCGACGACTTCTCCGCTTTTAACTTTTAGGCTGACATCCGCGACGACCTGCCGCGACTGATAGGTCTTGGACAGGTGCCGGGCGCTGATGACGTGGGTCGATTTTTCTTCGGGTTTATTCTCTTGATTTGGGTGCGCCAGCGCGGGGGGAGGCGCGATCGGTTCCGTTCGGCTCCGTCTTCTTGGCCGGAGGAATGATGATCCGTACCCGGCCATCGTCCGTGGCCCCGTTGCCGTTGGATAGCTCGCCGGGGCGCGCCTTTCTTGCTTTAAGGACATTGCGAGCGGTATCGTAGGTCATGTGGTGGCCGGTGTAAATCTGCCCCCGTTGCACGACCTTGACCTTGTTGCTCATGTGCATCAGTTGTTCTCGCGTCTGATACCTCATGTTGAGTGCTTCGCCCTCGATATCCTCCTCCTCGTTGTCGGGGCGTTGCCGGTAAGTCGCCGGGCTACCTTCCAAGAGCGCCTCTTCCAGCTCTTGGTCAGCCGCATATTTCAAGGTGAGGGTGTGGCCGGTGAAGCGCGTGCTCCCTTGGATGACGATGACATTCCCGCGGTAGATGGCAACCCCTATCTTATCGTCGACTTCGACGAAGTCCGCCGTGACTTCAATCGGTTGATCGCGATCAGTGGACAATGCCGCGGCGGTCGTGACAAAGAATAAACCTGCCAGTAATGCGCTGGCGTTAACGCTTTTCGTCATAGTGAGTCCGTACGTTTTTCAGTAATTCAACCAGGCCAAGCGTGAGCCGCGCACGCATGCCGATTCCATGGGTGACGGACGTGGGCGTGATGATCGTGGTGGCGCTATCGGTTTCAGCATAGCGCTTTTTGGGCAGTATCCTGAGATCGGGCGCTTGCACCT
>JBOIDM010000180.1:0-8829 GCA_050740575.1 Gammaproteobacteria bacterium | reverse complement strand
CGGTACGCTTCGATCCGGGCGCGCCGGGATCGATCGACGTGTCGGTGCGCATCGAAACCCACACAGGCGAGGGCCCGATCGACGGCGGCAACCTGCAGGCGGCGGTCGGAGAAGCGGGCCGGCGCATGACCGGCCGGCTCTGGCTGAACAGCGAGCAGGCTGAGCGCGTGGTCGAACTGCGGCGCGCGCGTTGAGCTTTTGCGGCCCCCGCTCGCAATTATGTCGAGACGTGAACTCTGTATTTGAGGCTCCATCATGAAAGCGATCTGGCACGACAAAGTTATTGCGGAAAGCGACGAGACGATAGTTATTGAAGGCAACCATTATTTTCCTCCCGGCTCCATCAACCGAGAGTACCTGCATGACAGCAGCACCCACACCACCTGTCCCTGGAAAGGCAAGGCCAGCTACTACGATATCGTTATCGAAGGCGCCGTGAACAAAGACGCGGCTTGGTACTATCCTGAGCCGAAGGAAGCGGCGAAACAAATCAAGGGGTATACGGCCTTTTGGCGCGGTGTGACGGTCGGCGGTCGGTAAACGACCGCTAGGCATTTCTACCAAGAATCTCGCCGCTCGGACATGTAGTTCCGAGCTGTTGTCACCACCTGCGTGGAGCTTGGAGCGGGTGATGGGAATCGAACCCACGCCACCAGGTTGGGAACCTGGAGTTCTACCATTGAACTACACCCGCGATGCTCAAGATTCTAGCGCGTTGTACCGGCCGCTCATAACTCTAATCGCTATTCTTGTAGTCGCCCACCACGGCATCCTCCGACCACGGTAAGTGGCGGTAACGGCTGGTGTCGTTTTCGCCGAGAAACGGGTGTTTGATGATATCGAAATACGGTGAATCATCGAATTCCTTGGGCGAATACAAACGCGGATTGCGGACGTAGACACGCAATTTGCCCCCTGCTACCCGTTGCATGATCGGCCGGATCGGATAGTTGACACTCTGGAATGCCTCGACCAGCATCGTTGCGCAGGTACTGCGCGTGTTCACGCCGGCGTTGTGCTCGAACAAGGTCGAACGCCAACGCCTGGGAAGGAGGCCGTAGGGGAACATGAAACGCGCGAGGTCCAATAACTGGCGGACATCATAATCATGACCCAGCCGTTTGATGGCGCTCGCAACCACGTGTTGCGCGTCCTGCCTGGAGATATTGGCGGGCCGACAGATCCGCAGATGATGGTCTTTATAATGGCTGAGCGGTGTGACCACCGTGCCTCGACCTATGAGCGCCTCAATGAGCAGTTGCGCGCTGGGGTCGCCTTGATAATATCTGGTCAAACGCTCGCGCAACGCCGGGCTGTCGATATCATGAACGCGCCCTATGTAGAGTGCAGCATGCGTCCAAACGCTTTGGGTAATGGTCTTGATGACCTCACTCAAGCGTGTCCTGCCTTCGACCAGAATTACATCGCAGGGCCGGAGCTCATAGCTCAAGCGCTCGAAATCAACGAGCGGAACGTCGCTTCCCGGCCGCTCCGCCGTCAGCCAAGCGGTCGCCCGAGCCCAAAGCCAGGTTCGTAGTGTTCGAATCATTATTGGAACCAGTCGCGAGCCCCGGGCTCTCTTTGCCGAACTGCCGTACCATGCAGGATGTGAAATAATAGCAAATCTAGAACCGCCCTTGATCGTGCCGGTAGGAGGGACACGCACGGTAGCGAGTCTACGAGATCGCCGCACCGCGGCATACTGTAAGGTTTCGGGAGCCCCCCGGAAAAACCGAGATGCTTCTCACGGATAGCAAACGTGCTCACTCCTGGCAAGATGCGATCACGAAATAATATGGTATGTTATCTGCCCTATTTAAGAGGGTCTTCGTCGCGCCTCGAATTAGTCGCTGAGCCATGCGTTATGGGAATCTTTCCTAGAGGGCGTTGCTCTCTAGTTCGTTGAACTACGATGAATAGCCGCACCCCGACGATCGTGGTCGTGGACGACAGTCCGGCCGTCAGGACTTTTTTTAGGAGCAGTATGGCTCCGCTCGATGTCAGCGTAGTGTTATTCGCGACGGCGGAAGAGTCGCTGGCCTACTTGAGCGATTCCGAAGCCGCGCTAGTATTCTTGGACATCATCATGCCGGGCAAGGATGGCTTAACATTCCTTGAAGAATTCCGGCGCAACCCGTTGCATCAGCAGACGCCCGTGGTAATGATCAGCGCCAAGGATTACCGCCAGGACCGGAGCATCGCCAAGCGTCTCGGAGCCACCGAGTTCGTGGCCAAACCCGTTGCCAGCAAGACCATTCAGGATTTGGCCGTCAAGTATACCCATGCACAAGTCCGCCCAGCGGCGGCCGGGTGATGCAGGAAGCCTATCTTCGCTTTTGGGGCGTGCGCGGCTCCTATGCCGTGCCGGCTGCGACCCACCTGAGGGTGGGCGGCAATACCTCCTGTGTCGAGATCCGCTCGGGCGATCATGTCCTCGTCTGCGACGCCGGGACCGGGATCATCGGCTTGGGCAACAAGCTACTCGGCGAACGCGGGCGCCTGCCCCTCATGGTGCTATTTACACATTATCACTGGGACCATATTTGCGGCCTCCCGTTTTTTCAGCCGGCGTTCAAATCCGGGTGGGATATCCAGTTTTTCGGGCCGGGACCCAACGGCGCCGAGATGGAAAAACGCCTGTCAAGCCAGATGAAATCGCCCTATTTTCCGGTGGAGACCGAGAGCTGGATCGCCAACATTCGCTATATAGAGCCTCGCGATGCCTATCTGGAACATGGTCCGATCCGGATCACGTATCATCATGTCCATCACCCTGGGCGCACCTACGGGTACCGGATGGAAGTCGCCGGCAAGAGCATCGCCTACGTTCCCGATCACGAGTATCTATTTCAGGCGCGTTCGATCGAGAGCCGGGCGCATGAGTTTTCCGCCGCCGACCGGGAATCTCTCGTGCATATCGAGCAGGAGGAACGTGCCTCCGAGACGGCATTGATACACGGCGCAGACATCCTCATTCACGACGCGCAGTACACGCCGCAACAATATGCTCAGAAACGTGGCTGGGGCCATTCGTGTTTCATCGACGCCGTCAACCTAGCGATCGACACCCAGGTCAAGGCGCTCTACCTTTACCATCATGATCCCGCGGCTGCCGACGCCGACATGGATAAGATCCATGCGCAATCGCTTAAGATCATCGCGGCGCGCGGCTCGGCGCTGAAGTGCTACGTCGCGCAAGAAGGCCTGACCTTAAACCTCTCGGAAACTTAGCGGTTCGAGCACCCTGATCAATGAATGTCTGCGTGAACGGTGCCGAGATGACGATCCCAGAGGCAGTGGCCACGATCGACCATCTGCTCGATTTACTCGAGTTCAAAGGCCGCTTTGCCGTCGAGATCAATGGCGAGATCATACCGCGCAGTCAGTACGCGCACCATCGTCTGGCCGCCGATGACCACGTCGAGATCGTGCGGGCTATCGGAGGAGGCTAGGCCCAGCTTGCGCCTTTCGTATGCCGGGCAAAATCACCGAAGAAGACTTCCTCGAGATCGCCAACGTGCGGTACCGCTCCCGGCTTTTGGTTGGGACCGGGAAATACCGCGATCTGGAGCAGACGCGCCTTGCGATCGAGGCGAGCGGCGCCGAGATCGTGACTGTGGCTATCCGGCGCACGAATATCGGCCAAGATCCGGCCGAACCCAATCTGCTGGATGTACTGCCTCCGAACCGTTATACGCTCTTGCCGAATACCGCCGGGTGCTACGACGCACCATCCGCCATCCGGACCTGCCGGCTCGCGCGCGAGCTGCTTGAGGGTCATACCCTGGTGAAGCTCGAAGTGCTCGGCGATGAGAAAACCCTGTTTCCGGCCATACCCGAGACGCTTGAGGCCGCCGCGACGCTCATCGCGGAAGGCTTCCAAGTTATGGTCTACACTAACGACGATCCGGTCATGGCCAAGCGCTTCGAGGCCATGGGCTGCGTCGCGGTGATGCCGCTCGCCGCGCCGATCGGCTCGGGGCTCGGCATACGCAATCCCTATAACATCCGCACTATTGTCGAAAACGCGGGCGTGCCGATCTTGGTCGACGCCGGGGTCGGCACGGCCTCCGATGCGGCCATTGCCATGGAGCTCGGCTGCGATGGGGTGTTGATGAACACCGCGATCGCCCAAGCGAAGGACCCGATCTTGATGGCCTCGGCCATGCGAAAGGCCATCGAGGCCGGCCGCGAGGCTTATTGCGCCGGGCGCATTCCGCGGCGCGCGTATGCTAGCGCGTCTTCGCCGATCGAGGGCATCTTTTTCTAACACCGCAACGATGACCGGGGCTACCGATCGCACTACGCCGCCAAGCCCGGGCGCCCGGCCTCTGCGTTCGATCCGCAGCTATGTACGCCGCGAAGGGCGCATCACCGAGGCGCAACAGCAAGCCTTGGCCACGTGGTCCGAGCGCTTCTGTATCGGGCCTGGCGCGGAAGCGCTCGATTTTAACGCCATCTTCCACCGCGACGCCGAACATTATCTCGAAGTCGGCTGCGGCGCGGGCGAGGTCTTGATCGCATTGGCGAGCGAGCATCCGGAAAATGACTACCTCGGCGTTGAGGTCTACCGTCCGGGGCTCGGGCGGCTGTTACGCGGGCTTGCCGAACGCAAGCTGGAGAACGTCCGTATTCTGTGTGGGGATGCGGCCAGTCTCATCGAACATCAGGTGAGCTATCAAAGCCTCGCCGGTGTGTATGTATTCTTTCCCGATCCCTGGCCGAAGAAACGGCATCATAAACGCCGGCTGATCAATCCCGATTTCGTCGCGACGCTGCGCCGGAAGCTTTGCTCGCACGCACGCGTTTTCTTGGCGACCGACTGGGAAGATTATGCACGGCATATGGTCCAGGTCATGGATGAAGACGGCGGATTTATGAATCTCGCCGGCCCGGTCATCTATGCACCCCGTCCGCGCTGGCGGCCCCCCACCCGCTACGAGCAGCGCGCGCATGCGCGCGGGCATCGCATCCGGGACCTGCTATATGCGCTCGCATAACGCGGCCGCTCGACTTAGCCTAACCGCCGAACGCGAATGCCTTGCCTACGCTGAACCTGATCATCCGTAACGATGTACGCGAAATTGCAGGCGTCATGGAACGCTTTGACGACTTCGCAACTCGAAATGGAATGTCTCCGGAGGTACGCGCGGTCATCGACATCGCATTCGATGAAATGCTGAGCAACATCATCTACTACGCTTATCCGGATGCGGACATCCATGCGATTGAAATCGACGTCGACTTTGATGGCCGGCGGGTGATCGCAGTGATCGGTGACGATGGGATCCCTTTCAACCCGTTTGCACAGCCCGCACCGAACACGGATCGGCCGCTAGCCGAGCGGGAGCCCGGTGGCTGCGGGATCCATCTGGTGCGCAACATGTTCGACGACGTTTCGTATCAGAGGCAGCTCGATCGCAATATAATCACGCTGGTTAAACGCGTGCACGTTTGAGTACACCGGGTATGGCCCAAGACATAAGGGGAATTAATCATGCAGATCAATACGCGCGAGTCCAATGAAGTGTTGGTCGTGGATATCGAGGGCAGGTTGGATACGAATACGTCCGGCTATGGCTACGACGAAATGGTGCGCATTGCCAAAGGCGGGAACAAGAAGATCCTGGTCAACCTTAAGGGGCTGGAATACGTCAGCAGCGCGGGCTTGCGCGTGCTGCTCACCGCGGCGAAGTTGGTGAAGGCTTCCGGTGGCCAGTTCAAGTTCTGCGAGCCGACCGACCTGGTAAAACAGACGCTCGATATATCCGGCTTCAACAGCTTGCTCAACGTGTACGGCAGCGAGGGCGAGGCGATTAAGTCGTTCTAACGGCGCCTCGTCCCGCAGCAAGCAGCGGCGAAAAAAGAATAGGTCGGTGACAAGTGAGGATACATCTCAGATGTCACCGACCGCTTTTCTGCGTTGCGAGCAGCGCGCGCACGCGCGGCTATCGCATCCGGGACCTGCTATATGCGCTCGCCTGAGGAGCAACTATACGGATGCCGCCTATGAAGATAACTACTGCAGCAACTACGGCCCCGATAAAGAGTAGTGATCAATCCAATCCTTTAAGTTCCAAGGTAATTAGGGGAGGGTTGTTTCGCAATTTGCGATTCCCCCTGACACGTCGTCGGCAATACCAGTGCAACGATCCTTGCTTCTACCCCCGTCTAAGTCGTCGTCCCCCAGCCCGCCATTTAACGAGTCCTTGGCATTGCCGCCCGTGAGGGTGTCATTCCCCGGTCCGCCATTTAACCCATCCTTGCCATTGCCGCCCGTGAGGGTGTCATCGCAATTGGGCACGGTGGAGCTCTCAGGGCAAGTTATGTCGTCCGTGAAATCACCGTATAACTTATCGTTGCCGTTACCGCCCGTGAGGGTGTCATCCCCATTTTCGCCGTAGATTTTGTCTTTGCCGTTATTGCCTTGGATCGTATCGTCACATTCTCCCGCGTATGCTCCGGCTAGCGCACACACTGTTCCAGATCCTTCACCGTAGAGGGAATCGTTGCCGTTCCCGCCATAGATAGTATCTGCGCCCAGACCGCCGCGGATGGTGTCGTTCCCGTTATTTCCGGCGATGCAATCATCGAATGGGGTCCCGGTGATATCGTCATCTTTGTTGGAACCGATAATGGTCTTGCATTCTGATTCCGTAGTGCCGTCATAAAAGCCGTTGTTGACATTAACAACAGCACAAGTGGATGCCTTACATGCATTACCGCCGCTGTTTTTGGCTAGGGTGGCCTCGACAAAGACAAAGTTGGCAAGGCACAGGCAAATACTACTACAAAGTAACTGTCTCTTGTTCATAATCATTCCTTGTAACTCACTGAAATTTGGGAAAATCATATCAACTCAGGTGATCTTCGCTGCGATCTTCACACACACCCGGGATACGCTTTCTTACGCAAATAACACCACCCCCCTCCAGAAAGTGGCTTAATTAACTAGCATCCCACATGCCAGCCCATGTGATGGGCAACAACTCTTGATTGTTTAGAATCTTATCGAAGCTTGCCTGAACCACGAGAACGGTCTGACGCGGCGCATGGGAACGAATTTGCAAGGCGCTTGTAGGGTTTTCAACTGTAAGGAGCCAACGCATATGCCGGGAATCGACCCGCTTATTTTCCCGGGTTACGCCGCGGCGCGGCTAACCCATTAGGCTATGAATTCTGCCTGCTTTAAAGTCTCTTCGTCATCGCACCGATGACTCGCCCGCACCGGTTCCGGTAACGTTTTTGTACCGCCGATGCGCGCGGTAATGTCAAGCCTTTCAAGCATAAACTCGTAAGGAGACGCCGATGCCTCACGGAATGAAGCGTACTATAGCCGCCGTCCTCTTCGCACTTTTGACCCTGGAAACTCAGGGGGTCGAGCGGATCGTCTACTACCATAACGATGCTTTGGGCTCGCCCATCGCCGCGACCGATGAGCAGGGGAATCTGCTCTGGCGCGAGTCCTACGCTCCCTATGGGCAAAGGCTCCTGAAACAGGCTGGTAGCCAGGAACGGCTTTTCTACACCGGCAAGGCCGAAGAGGCGGCTTTTGGGATCCAAGACTTCGGCGCCCGCTGGTACGACCCCCAGACCGGACGCTTCCTGTCCATCGATCCGGCGGGGTTTGATCCGCAGAACCTCCAGAGCTTCAACCGGTATGCGTACGCCAATAATAATCCGTATGGGTTTGTGGATCCGGATGGAAGAGCGCCAAAAGTTCCCTACCAGGTGAATTTCGACCTCGGCACCGGGGGAGGAGGGAGTTATGGCATGGGGTATGGCCGTACTTCTCGTGCGCAGGCTTCCCCTCGTACGACCGGTGAGGGGATAGCGGAGGCTGGCGGTGCTACGGCGAAAGCGGCTCACAAGGACTTAGAGGTTTACCGACAGGGCACATTCGCCAATGAAGCGGTTGGTTGGGAGGGCAATTTTGTCAAAGGAAAGCAGTGGGCGAATAACAACCCCTTGGCGACACCGGACTATGCTAAGAAGTATGGTCTGCCCGCAGAAAACACCGGGAAACCGGATTGGATTGCGAAAGGTCGCGTACAGGGCGACTACACAACGCGGTCTGCCCCGGCGAGCCATAATAATCCTGCCAATAGCGGTGGTGGGAATGAAATATTGCCCAGCAATCCGGATAACGTGCGCTTAAATTGGTTTCACATGCCGGATTGACCCAGATGGAAAACGATTCCGCTAAAAATGTCTACGCTGCCGTCGCGGACCTAATCAAGACTCTCGACGCGGCAGGCCACCATAGGATAGCCACTGTCCTTGAGCACCGCATGTACAAGGTTGGCTGGACTTCGAGTTCAGAACTGCTTGAGGAGTTAGCAAAAGTCCTGAGGAACTTTCTTTCGGAAACTGGGCCAGCGCTGGACGATCAAAGCATCGAAAAAGCCCAACATGTTTTGATGATCATAGAAACCGAATTGCGGGGGTAACTCCCAAATCGAGATAAACTTCCTCCGTTGGTACATGTAACTTTGAACGAATTCGCAGTACATTCTCTCTCATAAGTCGATGATAGGGCGGGTGAGGGCGCAAGCCAGGTAAACCCGCCGAACCGACCCGCCGTAGCGGGTCCCATTGAACCTCGTGTGCATACGGAGTCGTCCCCGCCGACGTATTCTACGAGTTCTTCGATCGTGCGCGCGGCGCACGCTATGCTGGCTGCGTGACCATACGCTTGATGACCCCCTGTGCCAACATAACGTGAGACACCTTTCTTTGTGAATTTACTGTAGAAAGGTGAAGACCATGAACCAGGAGATGCAATCGGTGTTGGAAGTCGATGCAATGAAGGTCGCGGTTGGCAGTACG
>JBOIDM010000179.1:0-3116 GCA_050740575.1 Gammaproteobacteria bacterium | reverse complement strand
GATGGAATGGCGAGGAGAGCTGCAGGCGGCCTATTCGGATCATGATTTCGAGGTCCCGGAGCCGACGCTTAATCTCGGTAATATCCACGGCGGCGACAGCCCCAACCGGATCTGCGCCGAATGCGAGCTCCAGATCGATATCCGCACCTTGCCGGGCATGCCGTTGGATACGCTGCGCGCGGCGCTCGCCGAGCGCGTCGAGCGGGCCGTCGCGGGGAGCGGCCTCGCCTTCGAGGTGCGGCCCTTGGTGGCGGGGATCGGGGCCATGAAGACCGATCGGAGCTCCGCGATCGTGCGCTCCCTCGAACGGCTCACCGGCCTCCCGGCGGGGACGGTCAGCTTCGCGACCGAGGGGCCGTTCCTGAACGCGCTCGGCATCGAGACCGTGGTCTGCGGGCCGGCGGACATCGCCCAGGCGCATCAGCCCGACGAGTACGTGGACGGCGCGCGCTTACCAGTGATGCAGTCGATACTCGAAGCGCTGATCGCCGAGTATTGTCTAGGAGCTTGACAGCAATGCCAACCAGCCCGCAAGAGTTCGTCGAGTGGTTTCGCGCCGTATCGCCCTATATCCATAATCACCGCGGGCGCACCTTCGTCATCTGTTTCGGCGGCGAGGTGGTGATGGATCCAGGGTTTCCGAGCCTGATTCATGACATCGCCTTGCTCAATAGCCTCGGTGTCCGGCAGGTGTTGGTATATGGCACACGGCCGCAGATCGAGGCGCGCCTGAAAAGCGCCGGCGCGGATATTCATTATCTCAACGGTCTGCGGGTGACCGACGAGCGGGCGCTCGAGTGCGTGAAAGAGGCGGCCGGCCTCGTGCGCATCGAGATCGAAGCCCTCTTGTCGCTGGGGCTGCCCAATTCGCCCATGGCCAACGCCAGCATCCGCGTCGCCTCGGGCAACTTCATCACGGCCAAGCCCTCGGGCGTGCGCGATGGAACCGATCTGCGCTATACCGGGGAGGTGCGGCGCGTCGATGCGGAAGCCATCCATGCCCGATTGAACCAGGGCGATATCGTCGTGATCCCGCCCGTCGGTTATTCACCGACCGGCGAGGTGTTTAACCTGGATGCGGATGATGTCGCGACGGCGGCGGCGATCAGCCTGCGCGCGAGCAAGTTGATCTTCATGCTCGCCGCCCCCGGAGTGCTGGATGGCTCGGGCAGGCTGGTGCGCCAGCTCACGGACCACGAAGCCCAGCAGTTTCTCACAGAGCGCAGAAGCGCGGATCAGGATCTTTCGGAGATCGAGTGCGCCATCCGCGCCTCGCGCAACGGCGTCGGCAGGACCCATTTGATTGACCAAGCCACCGATGGGGCGCTGCTGCTGGAGTTGTTCCAGCGCGACGGGATCGGGACCCTGGTGAGCGCGGCGCGTTTTGATGACCTGCGCCCGGCAACCATCGACGATGTCGGCGGCGTTCTGGAGCTCATCGCGCCGCTCGAAGCCCAAGGGGTGCTGGTGCGGCGTTCAAGAGAGAAGCTTGAGATGGAAATGGATCACTTCACCGTGCTGGTGCGGGATGGGGCCATCATCGGCTGCGCCGCCCTGTATCCTTATCCCGGTGAGAGCGTGGCCGAGCTTGCATGCCTTGCGGTGCACCCGAATTACCAAGATGCGGGACGCGGCAGCCAGTTGTTTCTCGGTTTAGAAGACCACGCCAAGAGCCTCGGTCTCAGGACATTGTTCGTGCTGACTACCCACACCGCGCATTGGTTTATCGAGCGCGGCTTTACGGAAGCGCGACTCGAGGACCTGCCCGTCGCGCGGCAGAGTCTGTATAACTATCAACGCAACTCCAAGGTTTTCATCAAGAGCGTTCCCTAATTCCGGTCTCGCAATGCATCGGGAACGGTAATTTCTTATGGTTTCGGCGCGTACGGAAGAGTGGAAGGCCGGGCTCATCGACGATCTCGCCGCGCTCGCGCGCGAACGCCTGGCCCCCGAGCATGTCGAGCCGGCCGCGCGGTTCGTGCGCCAGTATTATCTTGGGGTCGCGGCCGATGATCTCACTGAGAGCGAACCCTCAGACCTATTGGGCGCCGCCCTCGCCCACTGGGCGCTTGCGCGGCGCCGGGCGCCGGGCCTGCTCAAGCTGCGGGTTTACAACCCGAGCCTCGAGGAGCATGGCTGGCGATCCACCCACACGATCATAGAAATCGTAACCGACGATCTGCCGTTCTTGGTGGATTCGGTGAGCATGACGCTCAATCGCCATGGGTTTACGGTGCATCTCATCGTGCACCCGATCATGCGCTTGGAGCGCGACGCCGAGGGAGACTTGCTGGCGGTCCGCGATCAGGGCGCGTCCGCGGGCGGCCTCGAGTCGATGATCCATGCCGAGGTCGATCGCGAGTCCGACGCGCAGGCCTTGGAGCGGCTAAAAGAAGACCTCTATCGGGTGCTCGATGATGTGCGCACGGCGGTCGAGGATTGGCCGCGCATGCGCGCCGCGCTGTCGCAAGCCTCGCAAGAGCTATCCGCCCACTCGCCGGTGCACCCGGCGGTGCACGAATGTCTGGCCTTTCTCGACTGGTTAGCGCAGGACAACTTCGTCCTGCTCGGCTATCGCAAGCATCGGCTGGTCCGTAGCGACGGGGCGGAAGAGCTTGCCGTGGAAGCGGGATCCAGCCTCGGTCTGCTGCGCGAGCGCATGGCGCCCGCGATCTCGCGCAGCTTCGCGGAGCTTCCCGCCGAGATCAAGCGGCTGGCCCTCGATCCCTATCCCCTCATCGTCACCAAGTCGAGCTCGCGCTCGACCGTGCACCGTCCCGGTTATCTCGATTACGTCGGCGTGAAACGCTTCGGCGATAAGCGGGAGGTGATCGGCGAGCACCGCTTCCTGGGATTGTATACCGCGAGCGCCTACCAGAGCGATCCCAAGGCGATCCCCTTGCTGCGTCATAAAATCGACCGGGTGCTCGCGCGCTCGGGCTTGCTCCCGGGAAGCTACTCGGGGCGCGCGCTCCTGTATATCCTGGACTCCTATCCGCGCGATGAATTGTTCCAGATCGGCGAGGAGGAGTTGCTGCGATTCGCGATCGAGATCATGCATCTTCAGGAGCGCCAGCGGGTGCGCCTGTTCGTGCGCGAGGATCCGTACGGCCGCT
>JBOIDM010000178.1:0-6900 GCA_050740575.1 Gammaproteobacteria bacterium | reverse complement strand
CCGTCGACCAGAACTAAGAGATCTTCCGCCATGATGTCGATGTGAAAAGTCTGCTGATAGTCCATTATGAATAAGAACACCAAGGCCGGCCACCCGGCGCTCGCACCGATCAACGATTCGGCGCTGGCACGGGAATCATGGAAGATATTTCAGATCATGGCGGAGTTTGTCGAGGGATTCGAGCGCTTGGCCGCGATCCGGCCCTCGGTCAGCATTTTCGGATCCGCCCGTTTCGGCGCCGAGCACCCCTATTCCAAGCTGGCCGAAGAGATCGGACTCGCCTTGTCGGAGGCCGGTTTCTCGGTCGTGACCGGAGGGGGCCCGGGGATCATGGAGGCCGCGAACAAGGGCGCCTACGCGGGTCCTTCGCCGAGCATCGGGCTCAACATTCAGCTCCCCCAGGAGCGCGGCAACGCCTTCCAGAACATCTCGCTGAATTTCCGCCATTTCTTCTCCCGCAAGGTAATGTTCGTGAAATACGCCTCGGCTTATGTCGTCCTGCCGGGCGGCTTCGGCACGCTGGATGAGCTGGCCGAGATCTTGACCCTGGTCCAAACCGGCAAGACGCGAAAGATCCCGATCATCCTGGTTGGCGGCGATTTTTGGCGCGGATTGATCGAGTGGTTCAAGGGCGCCTTGATCGCTAACGCCACCATCGACGCGTCGGACCTTAACCTTTTCGATGTTGTTGACGATCCGCGCGCCGTGGTGCGTATCATCTTCCGGCATTATGAACACCGCGGGTTTGCGCTCTCGGCGGAAGAACAGGAAATGCTCATGCACCTATGAAGCGCACGCAAGGATTTCAAGCGATCCCGCTACAGGCGCCCCATCGCCTAAGCGAGCCCGCGCCGCGCATGTGCTACAATCAAACGCGGCCCCGGCATGCAATGAAAACCGGGTAATGCGATAAGCTCCGGAACGCTAAGTATTATATGCACACAACGAGAGTATTGGCCTTGGGATTTGTTTTCGCGGCGCGGGTCGGCGCCGCCGAACCGCCCGCGAATTTGGAACCACTGCCGGAGGCAGCCCCGGCCCCTCCCGAGCCTGTTCAAAGCGGCGAGCCCCTCGAACCGGACATTCGTATCATCCAGAAGAAAGACGCGATCATCGAGGAATATCGCGTGAACGGAAATCTTTACATGGTCAAGGTCATCCCCGCCGTGGGTAAACCGTATTACTTGCTCGATCAAGACGGGGATGGGCGCATGGAAACCAATATGAGCGCGATCTACTCGGACTTCGTGGTGCCGCAATGGGTGCTCTTCAGTTGGTAAGGATAAGCGGCTGCGGGCCGAGAGCCGGCCGTGACTTAGGCTAGCTCGGCAAGCGCATGGCGGTCCCTAGGCCTTTAAACATTCAAGCCTACATGCAGGAGGTCGGACGCCGCGCGCGCGCGGCGTCCCGGGTGATGGCCCGCGCCGCGACCGCACTCAAGAACACTGCCCTGACCGGTATCGCCGAAACCATCGATTCCAACCGGCAAGTGCTGCTCGATGCCAACGGACGGGATCTCGCGGCCGGCGTCGCGTTGGGCGCCGCATTACTCGATCGACTGGAGCTCAACCCGGCGCGGGTGCGCGCAATGGCGGACGGGTTGCGCGAAATCGCCGCGCTGCCCGATCTCGTGGGCGAGATCACCGGCTTGCAATACCGCCCCTCGGGGATCCAGGTCGGACGCATGCGGGTGCCGCTCGGGGTCATCGGCATCATCTACGAGTCGCGCCCGAACGTGACCGCGGATGTGGCAGGCCTTACCCTGAAATCCGGGAACGCCGTGATCCTGCGCGGCGGGTCTGAAGCCTTGCACTCGAACCGGGCCATCGCAGCCTGCGTCCACGAGGGATTGGCCGCCACCGGGTTGCCGCGCGATGCGGTACAGCTCATCGAGACCACGGACCACACAGCGGTCGGGGAGCTCCTGCGCATGAAGGACTTCGTCGATGTGATCGTGCCGCGCGGAGGTAAGGATCTCGTCGCGCGCATCAGCGAAGAGGCTCGCATTCCCGTGATCAAACACCTCGACGGGGTGTGTCACGTCTACATCGACGAGCGAGCCGATCTCGACAAGGCGGTTGCCGTAGCCTTCAACGCCAAGACGCAGCGTTACGGCACCTGCAACACTATGGAGACCTTGCTGGTGGCCGAAGCGATGGCCCCGGCCGCTCTCGCGCGTTTGGGCCCGATGTACCGCGAGAAAGGCGTGGAGCTGCGGGGTTGCCCGATCACCTGTCGCCTGTTGCCCTATGCAGTCCCGGCCGCCGAGGAGGATTGGTATGCGGAGTACCTGGCACCGATCCTTGCGGTGCGCGTGGTACGCGATCTCGACCAGGCGATGGACCACATTCGCCGCTACGGCTCCCAGCACACCGACGCCATCGTGACCGAAGATCTCACCCGCGCCCGGAGGTTTCTTACGGAGGTCGATTCCAGCTCCGTGATGGTGAACGCCTCGACCCGTTTCGCCGATGGCTACGAATACGGGCTCGGCGCCGAGGTCGGGATCAGCACCGATAAGCTCCACGCCCGCGGCCCGGTGGGCCTCGAAGGACTCACCTCGCAGAAGTTCGTCGTGATCGGAGACGGCCAGGTTCGCGAATAACCGCGGATGACGGCCGTAGGCATCCTCGGAGGCACCTTCGATCCCATCCATCATGGCCACCTGCGCTTGGCGCTGGAGATGGCGGCCGCCCTGGAACTTGCGGCCGTGCGCTTGCTGCCCTTGCATACCCCGCCCCACAGGGAGCCGCCGATCTCCTCCCCAGAGCTGCGCCTGCGGATGCTCCTGGCCGCGATAGCGGGTCAGAAAACCCTGCTCGCGGATGACCGGGAGCTCAAACGCCAGGGGATCTCCTATACGGTGGATACACTCGCGGAGTTTCGCCGCGAGGACGCCGAGATTCCGCTGTGCCTGATCCTCGGGATGGACGCGTTCCTGAGTCTCCCCAGCTGGCGGCATTGGGAGCAGATCATAGATCTCGCGCACATCGCCGTTGCGCATCGCCTCGACGCCGGGCCCTCGACCCCTGCCCTACTATCCGAATTCTTGGACCGGCACCGATCCGATGATCCCAAGGAGCTGCATCGGACTCGCGCCGGGCGCGTCTACTTCGCCGCGCTCCCGGTACTCGAGATCTCCGCCTCCGGCATTCGCGAGCGCATCGCCGCCGGAGCTAACGTGCATTTTTTACTACCGGAACCGGTGCTGCAATTGATCCACCGCCACGGTCTCTACAGAACCGCTAACCCTCTATGAATTCCCAACAACTCACCGATCTCGTAACCACGGCCTTAACAGACATCAAAGCCTTTGATATCGAGGTGCTCGACGTACGCCAGATGACCAGCATCACCGATTTCATGGTGATCGCCAGCGGCCGCTCGAACCGCCAGGTCAAGGCCATGGCCGGCAAGGTCGTAGAGGCGGCGCGCGCCGCGGGAATCAAACCTCTCGGAATCGAGGGTGAGGGCCAAGCCGAATGGGTCTTGGTCGATCTCGGCGATGTGGTCGTGCACGCGATGCAACCCGCCACCCGGGCCTTCTATCAGTTGGAAAAGCTCTGGGGCTCGGTCGAAGAGAGCCACAAGCATCTCTTGGACATTCATCCCACGGTTCCCTGAGCATCCACACCATAAGCTGTTGCGGCGTCGCTATGCGTATCCACCTCCTCAGCGTCACGCATCGCATACCAGCATGGGTGAATGCCGCGTTCGAGGAATATGCGAAGCGACTCCCGCCGAGTTGCCGGCTCGGGCTGGTAGAAATCAGAGCGGCGCCCCGCCATGCCAGCGCCGATCCGAGGCGCGCGCGCGAGGAGGAGACTTCGCGCTTGCTGAAAGCCGTTCCGGGCGGCGCCGAAATCGTTGCTCTCGACGAACACGGCGAGGCCTGGACCACGGCCGCGCTCGCGCGGCACCTTCGTTCCTGGATTCAAGCGTCGAACGATGTCGTCCTCCTGATCGGTGGCGCCGACGGCCTGGCGCGACCTTGCTTGCAACGGGCCAAGCACGTGTGGTCGCTCTCGGCGTTAACCTTGCCGCACGCCCTGGTGCGTGTCATCGTCGCCGAGCAAATCTACCGGGCCTGGAGCCTATTGCAACACCATCCCTACCATCGGGCAGCGTGCGCGCCGCGCTCTATTTGAACTCTGAATCGCCTCGCCGCCAGGCGCTGCTTGGCCAGCTTGGGGTTGCATTCGCCACGATTTCCGCAGCCGTCGACGAGACTTGGAATGGCGCCGAAACACCCGTACGCTACGTCGAGCGCTTGGCGCTCGAAAAAGCCCGGGCCGGCTGGCGCGCCCTAGCCCAACACGATCCGCTCCCGGTGCTTGGCGCCGATACGGCGGTGGTTCTCGAAGGCGTGATCCTCGGTAAACCCAGCGATCCAAGCGACGCGCTGAAGATGCTGGCCGCGTTATCGGGCCGTCGCCACGATGTCTATACCGCGGTGACGCTCGTGGAAGCGTCCGGTGCGAGCTACCTCTCTCGCGTCAACGTGACCCGTGTGACCCTGCGTGAGATCGCAGCGTGGGAGCAGCAGCGCTATGTCACCACCGGCGAGCCTGTCGGCAAGGCCGGAGCCTATGCGATCCAGGGGCTGGCGGCGGCCTTCATAGAACGCATCGAAGGCAGCTACTCCGGGGTGATGGGTCTACCGCTTTATGAAACCGCAGAACTGTTGCGCGCGGCGGGCATCGAAATCTTGGCTGCTGCGCCGCGTGCTCTCGCAACGAAGTCTTAGGCGGTTTGCGTGCGCCGCAGCTCTATCGCTTCCCGCCATTTTTTGACCAGTGCTCGTATGGCGTCTGATTTGGGATGTATATAGCCTAGCCGTAACAATTCGCGCAGATCCGCGCGTGTCGGCTTGGCCCTGGTGCGAAATAGAAAATCGGCAAGGGGAAAGACGACGTTGTAGTGTCGGCGGGTATCTTGATGATGCAGGAAATGATTGATCGCCAAGAACCTAAAAAACGCCCAATCCTTATAAAATACGTTCCTTGGAATGTGCATCTGGCGATGAAACATGCTCCACAAACGATTGTGTGCCAGGGCCGTGGCTAGAAAAATGCCGCCGCCGTAAATCGATACCCAGAATATCGGAGCCCAGAGAGGAAAAGCAGCGATAAGCATCAAGACCGTTTCCTTGAGCGGTATAGGCAGGTTTTCCTCGCGTCCAATCGCATCGGCCTCGTAGTCGAACTCCTTGTACCATTTTGCATGATGACGTACTGCATGGGCTTCGAACGCATCGAGGACATAAGGGAAGGCGTGATAGACCCGCGCGGGCAGCGGTTTGCTGTGCATGAGGCGCTTGTGAATCTGATGCTCTCCGATGGAAATGTACATATAGCTGAAAGCGATCCACCCCAGGCCGGCCAACAGGTCAAGCACCGTGATCTCTTGGTATGACTGTAAGAATGTATCCACAGCGCTTATTATGATAGGAAACCCAACGGATTTCCGCAACGAATAGCGCCTCCCAGCAGAGGAATCACGATGAGTCATGGGATGATCCGTATCGCGAGAATCGGACTGCTCTTGCTTCTCGCCCTAACGGTAGCCGGAATGACCGCTTGGGGTACGCTCGCCCTGTACTACCAGTACCCGGACAGCGCGGCGCGGCGCATCGGATTGAGCGGCGCATTTTTATTTTGCGGCCTGGCGACCCTTGTGGGCTTGGCACAAGTACGCTGGCGGCGCCGTGCGCTAGGCAGCTATGCAGTTCTATTCGCCGCGCTACTTCTTTGGTGGGGCACGATCGAGCCTTCCAATGACCGCAACTGGAAGCCCGAGGTGGCGGTCTTACCGTACGCCACGATGGACAGCAATCTCATTACTGTCCACAATATCCGCAATTTTGACTACCGCAGCGAAACGGACTTTACACCTGTCTATTACGACAAGACCTTCGATTTGCGTGAGCTAACCTCGGTCGATATCGTGACCTCCTATTGGATGGGGCCGGACATCGCCCATGTATTTCTAAGCTTCGGTTTCGGTGGCAAGGACTATCTCGCCATCTCCATCGAGAGGCGGGACGAACGCGGAGAAGGGTACTCGACGATCAAGGGCATGTTCAAACAGTTCGAGACGTTTTACGTCGTCGCCGATGAGCGCGACGTCATCCGCGTGCGCAGCAACTACCGCAAGGATCCACCCGAACAAATTTACGTCTACCGCGTCCACGGGCCTCTGGGAAACGGCCGGCACCTGTTCCTGCAATACATGCACGAGATCAATTCGCTGCGCGAGACGCCGGAGTTCTACAACACGCTGACGACAAACTGCACGAACACCATCTGGCTCCACACACGCGTCAACCCGGGACACCTTGCCTATTCGTGGAAGCTGCTGCTGAGCGGACATGTTCCGGAGTATCTCTACGAGCAGGGCCGGCTCGACACCAGCCTACCCTTCGCCGAGTTGCAACGACGCAGCCATATCAATGCGCGCGCTCAGGCAGCCGATCAAGCGGAGGACTTTTCGCTTCGAATCCGCGAAGGCATGCCGGGCGACCCTTCATTGAACGCAAATGCCAAGAACGTGTTCCAAGCCGTTCCTTAAGCATTCAATCGTTACCTTAAGCGGGTCTCGTAACACTATGCTGGGGGACAATACGATCACTAGAAGAATCGGGGGCCACATGCGTTCATGTAAGCTGTATCGAGTAGCGATACTGTTTATTTCTATCGGGGGGATTTTGTGCTCGAACTTTGCCTATGCCGCACCCTGCGACAAGGCCGGAGCGCAAGCGCAGGGCCGCCCCAGGATCGGCCTGGTGCTCGGCGGCGGCGGCGCACGCGGCGCCGCGCACGTGGGTGTGCTGAAGGTGTTGAAGGAGATGCGTATTCCGATTGACTGCATTGCGGGTACCAGCATGGGTGCCATTGTCGG
>JBOIDM010000177.1:0-4057 GCA_050740575.1 Gammaproteobacteria bacterium | reverse complement strand
GCTCAAGGCATCGAGATTGATTTTGCTGCCAGCGGTACCTCGTTGGATGACGTAAAACGCCGTTTCGTTAACGGACTGCGGGAGACCATTCACGGGCACCTCGAGAAGTTTGGGAAAATCGATAAATTACTCCGATTCGCTCCGGAGGAGGCCTGGAAACCACTACTCGAAGCGAAGGACGTCAAGCTAACACTGGCGACGCTTCACAAGATCCCGGAATGGGATCAGAACCTCGTTTTTCCGTTCAAGGAGATTGCTTACTACCAGAAGGCTGCGTGAAGCTGCCGCACCCCTCAGACCCGCACGGCGACAAGGAAGGCGCCCTGCCGCGGGCACAAGTGCTCGATGTGCTATATCGACATGGCGTTACCGTTACGCCACGTGACGAATACGCGCAGCTAGAGAAGGACGACATCATCGAACGCCATCAGTTGCCGGAAGTAGTAGGAGGCTTGCTCATTCGGCGTTTGTCCCGCCTCTTCGAGATCCCGATTCAGGAGTTCTATTTCCCTCGCCGTTCAGATGTTCATTGATGTTTACGATTTATTCCACCTCAAAGCCCAAAAAAACATGGTGCAGGGCCCGCCGGAAAAAGCTTTATGCGTCAATTTGTAACAACCTTAAGAGAAGAACGAGTCATAGAGAACGAAATCAGTTCGGGGTTTCGGGCAAATGGAATCAATGCGTTACACGTCAGTCATCGACATTGGCGCGAACGAAACCCTCGCTATCATCAAGCAGGAAGCCCCAGATCAGGAGTGTCCCCCATTGACGCCAGTGTGGACGCTCCTAGCAAAGGAGCTTTCACAGCTCTGGCAGAGTGGACGCTAATCGGATAACCGGGGGTTTATAGCCCCCAGCTCCCACACCACCACGGCAAGCGGGTCCGCACCGAGACGCCATCGAGGCCAGCTTACCCGCGGTGAACGTGACGCAGTGCGCGCGGCCTACAACTACGCCGAGCACCTGCCCGAGCGGCGGCGGATGATGCAAACCTGGGCGGACTATCTGGACAGGTTAAAAACCGGGGCGTAGTACGTGATGCCGCTGCGTGGGCTGGCCGTGTGACCGCCGGGAAAAGCTTATACGTCAATTTGTATGGCAGCAGCTGTCGTGTTCGTGCAGGGGCTGTAGTAGATGGAATTGCCGGATCGGCATGCTACTGGTCAGTGGATACGGCGGCTCCGGCGTGACGTAGACGATCTGCGGGCGCCGCATCGCGCTAGCTCGATCCTTCGCTGGTCTGCGTATTTCTCACCGGCCGTAGACCTCCCGGCCTCGGGTGGTCAGTTCGCAGGGGCGGTGGTGAGTAGCTGCGTAGTGAGCGGTCAACCCGCACCCAGGGTTTATAGACGAGATTACGGAAGGCGAAATTCACGCTCAGGCGCATAGTGTGTCGAACGCGTGGTGCCTGCCCGCATAATTCGGTTTTGAGATGCCTGGCCAGACGCGGCTCGCCGTATTCGACGACCTGCTGCGGCCAGATCTCGTACTGGGCGAATTTATACAGATCGAGATCGAGCTTGTTCTGCGCGATGACCTCGTCGCGATGCCGGTCGAATGTCGCGCGGACCTCCTCGCGATCCAACATCCTGCGGCGCTGGTCACCGACGTTTCGCGGTTGGCCGTAGCGAAGGTCCATTCCTTCGATATCGAGCCGATCGCGCATCAGCAGCAGGGATTCATCGAACCGCTCCATCAGTCCGACCCAGACCATCCGCCGGAGATGCCCTTTGGCCGCTTCCAGGTCGCGGGTGCCAGCGAGAAGCCGTACCTGCCTGTTGGCCATGACAGGACGATGGCGGATGAAGTGAAGCACGTCGAAACGCTCGCCCATGACCTCGTAGTTGTAGAGATACTGCGATATGTACCGCTGGATCGGTTCGCGCAGCATCGTGAACCACACGATGCGATGCTCAAACTCCTGGAAATCAACGCACGGGCGGATCGAATGGCTGTCCAGGCACCGGGGCGATACCGGCATGATCCGGAGATCGGCGCGGAGATCCTGCGGCCGATAGAAGGCGGCACCACCGTGAGCGCGCACGGTCAGTCCGCCCAGGCCAAAGTGTCGACGAAGCAGATAGACGATGGTCTGGCCGCCAGTTTTCGGGATGTGAGTGAAGACAAGGATCGGATGGGTCATCTCACCAGCGGTGCAGGAAGGCGGAAATGGGACCGCTTGACCACTATCGACCGACCCATCGGCGGCATGAGCGCGCTCGGTCTCACAATTTTCTGCTCGACGCGACAAAGCGGCCCATGGGTAAGGCTAAGCGCCTCGCAACGGCGCTGGTGAGTAGCTGAATAGTGAGGAGTCAGGGGTATAGATTCTTTCACCGTGACTTCGTTGCATTTGGCAAAGAAATTTCTTCTGACATTTGGTTGCGGTCAGAGGCCGCGCTAGTGAGAATAAACGCCCTTTTTTGTCGAAAGGAACAGTACTGATGGACCTGGGAATTGTCAATCGTGCGAGTCTAGGTCCAGAATCGGGGAGTTTTCTGGCCATTCATCGGCCCGAGGTACCAAATTTCAGGACCGTTCGCCGTCTCGCGCGAGTGCGGGTCAAGCGGAGAGGGTCGGATCGGGGGCTGAACCGGATGGGATCGGGGATCGGTAGGGGATTATGTCCGTTGGAATCAAGTGACGGCCCGCGCCGGTGCTCGGCGCGGCCATTCCATCCTCAAGGCGCAGCAGGGCCGCCTTTGGCCCCGGCCAGCTTCGCTGGTGCTCTAGTACTCGCCCCTGGCCCTGAATTTCGAGCTATTCCATATAGCCTGATCCGAAACGAACCCCCACCCAGATCGCTGAACCGACAACCCTCTCCTTGGCCCTAGTTCACCCAAGACACCAAAACGCCTCGAAACTTGACGCTTCGAGCCGACCTATAGCCCGATAATTCCCAATTCTGGACCGACATAGCGCGTGTTTGACAGCTAATAGATTCGGTCGATCTTCCCTTTTGAAGAAAAAGAACTTTTGAAATTCTTATTCGCCCGATACACGACCGCCAGTGAGCAAATGCTCAAGCTCATGGGCGAGTTCGGCATGACGCCTAGTTCTCGCACACGGGTGCGAACAACTGATAAGAAAATCAAAGATCCGATCGCCGAGGAGCTTTTCGGGTTTTAGTCAGCATATAATTCCTCCCCCTCGACCAAAATAGCACAAGCCGATAGGCTGCTCGCAAAGGGGGGCAGTGTGCACGGATGACGGGGTATTTAATGACGGTATTGAGGGCGCCGCCTTCAACATAGCGTTTATCTATCAATCAGTTATTACGCAGATAGACCTCTTGCGCGTTATGTCGAACGTCTCATGACCCGCGCTTCAGTACAATAGGCGTAAGCTGAACCGCAGACGATTTGGAACGCGCCACCCTTGAATCACCGATGCCGATACAAGCCACTGAACAGATCATCGACGAAATTCGCCGCGGCAAAATGGTCATCATCATGGACGACGAGGACCGTGAGAACGAAGGCGACTTTTTGATCGCGGCCAGCTGCGTGCGGGCCGAGGACATTAATTTCATGGCGCGCCATGGGCGCGGACTCATCTGCTTGACGCTGACCAAAGAGCGTTGTCAACAGCTCAATCTTCCTCTGATGGTGCGCGATACCTACTACCGCCACACTACCAATTTCACGGTATCGATCGAAGCCGCTCGGGGCGTGACCACGGGAATCTCAGCCGCGGATCGCGCATTGACAATACGCACCGCGGTGGCGCCGGACGCCAAACCCGACGATCTCGTTCAACCCGGCCATGTGCTTCCTCTCATGGCCCAATCCGGTAGCGTGTTGACCCGCGCCGGGCATACGGAGGCCGGTTGTGATCTCGCCCGTCTCGCGGGTTTCGAACCCGCCGCGGTGATCGTTGAGATTTTAAAAGACGATGGCACGATGGCCCGGCGGCCTGATCTCGAACTGATCGCCGAGCAGCACGGCTTGCAGATCGGAACCATCTCCGATCTCATCCGTTTCAGGATGCAACACGAGAAGACCGTCGATCGGGTCGCCGAGAGCGCGTTGACAACCGAGTTCGGAGAATTTCG
>JBOIDM010000176.1:0-5905 GCA_050740575.1 Gammaproteobacteria bacterium | reverse complement strand
GCGGTACACGGCACCGGATCACGTTCATCCCGGACCCGGTGGCCTGGACCGAGGCGCCCTCCACGGCCCGCGTGCTGGGGCGTCAGCGGGACCGCTGGCACCGCGGGCTCGCAGAGGTCTTGTGGCGACACCGCTCGGTTCTATGCAATCCTCGCTACCGGGCCATGGGCCTTATCGTTTTCCCGTACTTCGTTCTCGTGGAGCTACTCGCGCCAGTCGTAGAAGTGATGGGGCTTGCAGGCATCGGCGCCAGTTTGCTCCTGGGCATTATAGATGTCTCGTTCGCCATCCTGTTTTTCGCCGTCGCTTATGGTTACGGTGTGATCTTGAGCGCCGCCGCCCTCGCGCTCGACGAGCTCGGTTTTCATCGCTATGAACGGCTTCGGGACCGGGTATTACTCACACTGTGGGCTGTGTTGGAACCCTTGGGATATCGCCAGCTGACCGTAGTTTGGCGCGTCCTAGGCTTGGTCAAGTTTCTGCGCAAACGCAAGGACTGGGGCGTGATGGAGCGCCGTGGCTTCGCCGTGAAACCGGCCGCCGGCTCTAGCAGTCGTCCCAAAGTGGCACAGCGTTGAAACCGTACACCGCTGCCTGCCTACTGCCCGCATTGTGGGCTGTGGGCGGCACCGAGCTCGCCGCAGAGTCGGTGCCGCTCGGTCGGATCATTGCCCCCGAGGTCGAAGAGATCGAGGTCGTCTACGTTCCGGAACGCGCGCCTCAGGTCACGCTCAAGGGCAGGGTACTCCAAGCCAGCGCGCCGTCCTTTCGCCCACGGGAACCGACGATCAGCCTCCTCGGGCGCCTGGGTGAGCCGCGCGCCTTCGGAGCTTGCGAAGGCCGAACCTCGGGTCTGGCCTTGATCGTGAATCGAGCAGCTGGGCTGCGCACGCCTTGTGGCGTCGTGCTACCGCTGCTTGCGGAAACCGCCCCCATCGACGCCCTTTCGTACACGCATTTGTCCGTTCGCGGTGAGGCTACCGGGCTCGTTCGGCTCGCGTTAGTCGACGAGACCATGGCCCGGCGCGAGGGCAATGTCGTGGTCGCGGATCTGCGCGGACGATTTGACCAGCGCCTTTCCTTACGGGATGGCAGCAAGGCACTTGACCTACGGCGACTCGCCGCCGTCGTCGTGCTGGTCGAGGCCAATGAAACCACTGTCAGGCTTGACGCCTTGAGTTTGGAGCGTCGGCCCCAAGGACAGCGCAAGCACCCGCGCGTCGGGTTCTGGGTCTGGCGTTACCGGGACGCACTTCGGCAGGGCCGGCAGTTACTCGAGACCTGCAAACGCTACGGCTGCGGACGCCTGCTCGTGCAAATGCCGTCGCTCGAGGATCCGGCGGATGTATGGGCCGGCTACGCGCGCTTTTTCAAGCTTGCCCACGAACTAGGCATCGATACCTGGGCTCTGGACGGTGAACCCCACGCGATTCACAACCCTCAGCCTATCATTGAGAAGCTGAAAAAGCTCCGAATGACCACTATGGGTCAGGATGCGTTTGGGCTACAGCTCGACATCGAGCCCTATCTGCTTGAGGATTTCGTGGCCGACGAATCCGGTTACCTGCGATACCTGACTGCCATCGACGCAATCCAGGGCGCACTGCCGCAAGGCGCACGGCTTTCCGTGGTCATGCCTTTTTGGTTCGTCTCCCAATCCGTCCATGGACGACCTTTGGCTTTCGAGGTCATGGACCGCGTCGATGAGATCGCCGTCATGAGTTATCGGACCGATCTCGACGAGCTGGGCGCGATCGCCGAAGATACGCTTCGGTACGGGGATCTCATCGGTAGCCCAGTCTGGTTGTCCCTGGAGACGACCGCATTACCCGTCGAGCGACATGTGGTGCTGAAGCAAGAGCAACAACGAGAATTCGCCGACGCGTACTTGGATCGGGAAAATCGCCTATTGGTGTTCGCGCCTCCGCCCACGAGGGCATTTCCCAAGAAGGATTGGTTCCGCGTCCACCATCGGGTGACCGTGAACCCCGAGCGCCTGACCTTCGCCGATCAACGGCGCAACAACGTGCAGCAGGCGGTAAACACTTTGTTCGAGCGGCTTCGCCATCCGAGTCTCGCCGGAGTTCTGATCCACGATCTCGACGGATTTCTCGCATTGCCGGAGTAGTTATGCAGCGGACCAAGGATTCCAAACGCGGACCGAGTTCCCGGTGTACGTGGATCCTATGCATCGCCGTGGTGTTCGTATCGGGACCCGCGCTGGCGGACACTACTTCGGAGTCCCCCGGCAAGTTACTGAATCAGGCGCAGCGGCTCGAGGCTGAAAAGAACTACCCAAAAGCGATCATCTTGTACCGCCGATTTTTGGAGTTGCGCCCCGAGAACGATGAAGTCCGCGCTTCACTCGCGCGTTTGCTCTCGTGGCAAAAGGATTATGACCGAGCGGTCACCTTGTACCACGAAATATTGAGCCGGCATCCGGCCGACCTCGACGTGCGGGTAGCCCTAGCACGGGTGAAATCCTGGCAGGGCAAGCTCGGCGAAGCCATTGGAATTTATCGGGAGGTGCTGCGGCAGAGACGCGATCATATCGAAGCGCGGCGCGGGCTCGCGGACAGCTTGTACTGGAGCGGCGCCTATCGCCAGGCGCTGACCGAGTATCGGCAGGCGTACCGCATGGTGCCGGATCCGGAGATTGGCCAGCGGATCGCGTCGGTCGAGGCCGAGCTAAGGGAAAACGCGCTCAGGCATTCGAACCGGGTACCGATCGGCGCGTTAGGATTCGGGAAAAGACGGGGCTTCGCGTTACCCTACCGGAGTTACGTCAAGCTCGGTTACGGTTACTACGCCTACACCGATGACATCGACAACGAGCAGGCAGGCCTGATCGAGGCCGCCGCACCGCTCGGGGCCCGGACGGCGATCGGGCGCGTGGAGACCATCAATCGATTCGGCGCAACGGACATGCTACTCTCCGGCGAGCTGTACTCCCCGCTCTGGCGTGCGGCTTCCGGCTATGCGGGGTTTAGTGCCGGAATCGGCGTGGAGTTCGTGCCCGAGTGGACGCTCGGTGGCGAGTTGTACCAGGGGCTCGGTTTGTTCCATCCTGCGCTCCGGCCTATCGAAATATCGTTCGGCTACCGGAGACTGACTTTCGAGGCGCAGTCCGTCGATGTCCTGATCCCCGGGATCACGTTTTATCTTCCCTATGATGTGTTTCTCACTGAAAAGCTTTATTTCGTGCCCGAGACCGATTCCAAGACCTTGTCCTCGCAACTCACCTGGCGCATCACGGATCGAATCCAAATTTTCGCCTCGGGAGCTTTCGGTACTGCCGGCGAACGCCTCAGCATTGTGGATGATATTTCGCGAGTCGACACGGTGGGTCTACAGCTCGGTGTGAGTCTCCCGCTCGCGCAACAACTATCGATGGAAGCCATCGGGACCTACGAAGACCGCGATGCATCGTATACACGCGGGGGCCTCGCCGTGAATCTGCTCTACCATTGGTGATCCGCCCGCGGCTCACCCCCCGCAGAACCGGATGGCCGCTAGGATTCTAGGAAGGCGTCGATTTCACCCCGCCGCGCCTCGGCATCCTCGTATCCCAATTCAATCAGGCGCGCCAGATAGTCCGGTTGAAACATGAGCAAGCTCAGAATGTCATTGGATGGGGTCTCCTGCGTGCCGAGTCCGCGGGTCATGAACCGAAACGCGCGCGGGAGGGCGGCCTCGTACTGGCTCGCGAGCTTGCCGAGATCGCGCGAGGGCCGGAGCAAAAGCAGCTTGATGGGACGAAGATCCCCGCGCTCCTGCACCGGGATCTTAGCGATCAGCTCGTTAACATGCTGGAGCCGTACGGCATCGTGATCGAAAACATCCAAAAAGATGGCGTTGAACAAGGCGCCGACGACTTGAGCCGGCGGGGGATAGGTATCGACCTGAGGGATCGCATCACGACCGTTAACGAAGCGCGTGGAGACGGCCAAGATGCGCTCGGCGCCGAGATGCACCGCGGGCGCGAGGGGGGCGGTCATGCGGATCCCGCCATCGCCGAACCAGCGCCGGTTGATGCGTACGGCGGGGAAGAGCAAAGGCAAAGCCGCCGAAGCCAAGATATGATCGAGCCGGATCTTGCAGCGCACGAGCTTCCGGTGACCGCGTTCCCAATGGACCGGTTCCGTGCCTTGCACCCAGGTCACGGACTGGCCGGTGGAATAGCTCGATGCCGTGATGGCCACGGCCTTCAGGCGTCCCCGAGCGAGGTTGTGCCCGATGCCGGGCAGGTAACGGTGCATGGGCTGAAGCAGGCGTTCCAACATGGCGCAAAGGGGCGCCGTTTCCACCATGCTGCGCGCGCCATCGCGGTTTGAAGACCGCCCTAAGAGCAACCGGGCGCCCCAACGCGCGACATTGTGCGCGAGCGATAGCAGATCGACCCGAAATATTTGGTCGGTTGTCAAGCCCGACCAGATCCCCGCGAGTGTCTCCGCCCGCTCAAGAAACCCCGTGGGTTGGCTCGCGAGATAGGCCGCATTGATGGCCCCGGCCGACACACCGGTGATGATCGGGATCTCGAGTTCCGGATGGCGGCGGGCCAATGATTGCACGAATCCCACCTGATAGGCGCCGCGCGCGCCACCGCCGCTCAGGACTAAGGCGAGGTCGTTTGTCAACATCATGGTAACTAACGCACACTACCGGCTAAAACCGACGGGTAGCAATACAGATACCATGCTGCATCGCATCTCGGGTCAGTGTCGCGGTTGAGCGAGGTTCTCTGCCGCTAACAACCGCTCGGGCGTACCGATGTCCAGCCAGGCTCCCCCGTAGCGTTCCCCGGTTACCAAGCCATGGGATACCGCGATGCGCAGCACCGAGGAAAGCCTAAACGTGCCCGGCAGGCAATCGTCGAACAGCTCTGGCCGATAAGCGCCGATCCCGCTGAAGGTCAGCCGGCGATCGCCGGCCAATGCCACGCTATCCTTGGTAAGCACGAAGTCCCCGGCAGGATGGTGCGGCGGATTATCCACCAACACCACATGCGCCAGCCGTTGCGGCTGGCCCGCTAATTTTTCATAGGGGTAGTCGGTCCAAATGTCTGCGTTGACCACGATGAACGGTCCCGGTCCCAGGAACGGCAGCGCCCTTAAAATACCCCCGCCGGTTTCCAGCGCTTCGGTCCCCTCGCGCGAATAGCGCAGCGAGGCGCCCAAGGATCCGCCTGTACCCAGCACCTGCTCGATGAGATCGCCGTGCAGCGCGTGATTGACAGTAATATCCGTGATCCCCGCGCGCACCAAGCGCTCTACTTGATATTGGATCAGGCTTTTACCGGCGACTTGCAGCAGCGCCTTGGGTAGATGATCGGTCAAGGGACGCATGCGTTCCCCCTTGCCCGCGGCCAAGATCATAGCCTTCATCGCGCGTACCGTTCGTTAATAGCCGGTATGACTTTTTCGACCAGCAGCCGATGCAGGGATTCCAATTCCGGGTAGCGCACGCTGACATCGGCCATGTGCGCCAGCGTTCTAGGAATATCATGCAGGTAGCCGGGCTTGCCGTCGCGATGCCATAAACGCGCGAATATTCCGCTAGCCTTGAGATGCCGCTGGACACCCATCAGATCGAACCAGCGGTAAAACGCCCTGAGGCTCACGCCACTCAATATACGATATTCAAGCGCCCGTCGGTAATACTCGGCGGCCCAGGCCTCGGTCTGCTTGCGCGGCCAGCGAATGTAGCAATCCCGTAGTAAGGAAACCACGTCATAAGTGACCGGGCCAATCACCGCATCCTGGAAATCGAGGATCCCGGGATCATTGCCCGCGCTGACCAATAGGTTTCGGGAATGAAAATCGCGGTGTACAAAGGCTTGGGGTTGCGACAAGGCCGCTTCCGCTAAAAATGCAAAGCTCGCGTCTAGCGACGCGTTTTGGCCGGC
>JBOIDM010000175.1:0-15879 GCA_050740575.1 Gammaproteobacteria bacterium | reverse complement strand
GACCTAGACAGACCACAATATTATGATGCTATAGCAGGCCAAGCTGCGTCTGATCGAATTGATTGAGAGTTCAATCGTGACCGAGACCCTTGAGTTCAAACAGAGCGGTGATTTGGACCCCGCGCTCTCGGATCCGGTGACCAGAAAATTGAGCGCCGACAAGCTCATTGGTCGATGGGTGAATACAGACCCAGACACGCGGGGCATAGCGGCAATTATTATCGAACGGAACGACGAACATTTCAGCGTCGGCGTCCGGGGTGTGGGAGACGACGGTCTGATTGATTGGCCGAGGACCCGGGCGACGGCGCTGGCGAATCTGGAGGAAGAAGCAGGACAGCGGGCGGTGGCCCTGGCTGCTGATTTCGACTTGGGCTTCATGAGGGCTGAGACTTATCTTCGTGTCAACAAGGGTGTGCTGGTGATCGTGCTGTTCGTTACGTTCCGGGACGACAGCGGGAGATCAAACTACCTTAATCGCGAGTTCTTTTACCGCCAGGATTAAGCTTGACCGAGTTCACCAGATTCTCTTGAAGCATTTATGGGGTGGGGCTGAACTCCATTCAGTGCGCCTTCCTCAAGTCGCCAGACGTTTTGCTGAAACCGTTTGCTAGTACGCGCTGAAACAACCCGGCTCGAGGATTAACCGTGGCTTTTGTCTCAACGAAAATGGGACAGTTTACTTATTTCTCCTTACAAGTGGGCGAATCGATGTGGCGAGGGAAGAAGGTCCTGGACTTCGGAGGGAACATCGGCAACATCTTAAGAGATCCGAATTCAACCATCGAACAAGAGCATTACTGGTGTATTGATGTCGTCAAGGACTCAATTGAGCGGGGCCGGGCATTCTACCCGAAGTCGCATTGGGTTTTTTACAATCGTTATTGTTTCTTTTTCAATCCGAACGGAATCCCCAATCTGACACTTCCGGATTTGGGCGAGTCATTTGATTATATCGTTGCCTATTCAGTCTTTTCGAATACGACTCGGACCGATATGCTTCAGTTGGTTGACCAACTCGAAGGTCTATTGGCTAAAAACGGCGCCTTGGCCTTTACGTTCATCGATCCCCATTATTTTTCCTGGCCTGGGCAGTACTTCGGAAATAACTTTAAGTGGCGATTGGAGCGGGAAAAGCAATTGGCACGAGAAAACGGCAACATTTTAGATATTGACGTGGAGGACCTAACGAAAAGAGCACAACATGCTAATTGGTGCGTGCTCGTAAATGGGGAGGATCTATATATAGAGACTGAAGATATTCGGTCTTATGAACCCGAGCGACAAAGAACACAGCATGTCTTTTACTCTGAAGACTATATGAAGACGTTGTTTCCACATGCTACCATTCTGGCCCCTGTTAACAACGAGATGCAACATTGCTGTGTCATCAGAAAGTTATGAGCAAGGAGACGAAGATTATCTGAGGTCGGAAAGGGATAGCGGCATTGGATTTCATTCACCTTAAACCAGAGCAGCGACTATCCTTTGACGAGGACGGTTTTTTGATCGTCCCCAACGCTCTTGACGCGGAGACGGTGGGTCGGCTGATCGAGGAGGGTGACCGACTGGCAGAATCGTTTCTGCACAAACCCGAGGTTCTAGACAAGCCGGAGTATAATCATCTGGATTTGCGCCCGGGCTTACTCAGAGAAAAAGCGTTCTTCGCACTGGTCTCGAATTCATCTACTGTGCCGCTGGTCGTTCAGTTGCTCAGTCCCAATATCCATCTCCACTCTACGACGCTCATTTACAAGAGACCCTCAAGGCCGAATGCCACCCGCTTTCGGCGCGGGTGGCACCGTGATATACGGATCCCGCGCGATCTCGGGCATCAATGCCTGCCGCGGGTAGGTATCAAGATCTGTTACTGCCTGACGGATTTTCACCAACCCGACTCCGGTATGACTATACTAGCGCGCAAGAGTCATCTGAGAACTGAACCTCTTGTTCTACCGAAGGGCGAAGTCGATCCGATAGATGTAGAAATTTGCGACCTGAGCCTGAACGCCGGCGACGCCTTTCTCTTTGAAAACCGCATCTTTCACACCGCTGCACCTAATTTAAGTGATCGCGTCTCGAAGGTATTGATGTACGGCTATGCTTATCGCTGGATGAAGCCCGAGGTGTATCTCGAAGTTTCCGACAAGCGATTGCTGGAGAAGGCCGACCCCGTGACCCGTCAACTGTTGGGTGGATACCGGGACGTTGACACCCCACCCTGGGCATTACAACAATGGGCCAAACGTCATGGCGTCCTTCCGGAGGCAGTGCCGTGGACGGTGGAGGCTCGAAGGGGGTGAATTGATGTCACTTGCTGACGAAGCGTTGTTTGCTCCCGGTGAGGGATCCCTCTTCGTGAAGGGGCGGTCGTTCGCGTGGAATCTTATCTCGACCAGGCGAACGCAATTCGCCTACTTCGACCAACTGCTTGAACGCCCGGTATGGAAGGGTCGTAAAGTCCTGGATTTCGGCGGCAATGTCGGCACCTTTCTGGTGGGTGCGGGCAACCACGTTGACCACGATGACTACTGGTGCATAGATCTGAATCTAGATGTAGTCGAACAAGGCTGCCGCACCTACCCGCGGGCTCATTTCGTACACTATAACCGCTATAGCCCACAGTACAATCCGAACGGGGTTCGCTATCTGCCCGTCCCGAACTGTGGGCTGAAGTTCGACATCATCCTGGCCTTTTCCGTCTTTACTCACACCGATCGGAGCGAGATGATCGAGCTGGTCGGCTCACTGCAAAGCATGCTGGCACCCGAGGGTGTTCTGGCGTTTACCTTCTCCGATCCGAATTATGACAGGTCGCTGTCCGATCCCAGGCTGCCCTCAGGCTCTGCTGCGCGACGCCACCTCGAGTCTCGCGGCGCCGTTGAAATCCTCGAGCGGGCGCAGTGGTGTGTTCTCATCGACGATGATCTCTATGTGGAACCGGGGGACGATCTCTGCCATCAGACACGTGTGGGCAAACCTCTCGAGTCTTACTGCTCGTTTTTTACCGCCGACTACATGGCATCGCTCTTCCCGGAGGCAACAGTGCATCCACCCGTCAGCCCTGAATGGCAACACTGCTGTATTCTAAAAAAGACCGAGTAGTCTACCGGGTGTGACTTGAAGCGGACAGCTTGAGAAGGAAAGCGGTGAATCCGAGATTCCATAGGTGTTAGAAATATGGCGACGCACGTCTCGAGTCGGCAAACACAATTCTCCTACTTCGACCAACTGCTGGAAGGTCCGGTTTGGAAGGGTAGTAAAATCCTGGATTTTGGCGGCAATGTCGGCGGCTTTCTCGTGAGTGCAGGCAACCACGTTGACCACGATGACTATTGGTGCCTGGATGTCACCCAAGGTGCAATTGAACAAGGGCGCTGCAACTTTCCTCGAGCTCATTTCGTGTACTATAACCGCTATAGCTCATACTTCAACCCGAACGGGGTCCGCAACCTGCCGATTCCAGACTTGGGGTTGAAGTTCGACATCATCCTAGTCTTTTCTGTTTTCACTCACACCCACCAGAACGAAATGCTTGACCTCGTTGAGCAACTGCGCAGCATGCTGGTACCCCAGGGTGTTTTTGCGTTTACTTTCTGCGATCCGCGCTATGACAGGTCCCTGTCCGATCCCAGACTGCCTCCAGGTACCGGTGTGCTAAGGATCTTTGAATGGCAGCAAGCTGAGGGCCCGTTTCTTGAGATCGAAGGTGGGGTCGAGACAGCGCGCCGCCCGAATTGGTGTGTTGTTGTCGATGACAAGCTCTATGTCGAACCGGGCAATGAACTCTGCCAGCAAGAACTGCGGAGCAAGCCTGCCGAGTCATATTGCTCGTACTTTACCGCAGACTATATGGCGTCGCTCTTCCCGGAGGCAACAGTGCATCCACCCGTCAGCCCTGAATGGCAACACTGCTGTATTCTAAAAAAGACCGAGTAGTCTACCGGGTGTGACTTGAAGCGGACAGGTCGAGAAGATCAACTATGCATTTGAGATTCCACTGGATGCTTCCGAAGGGTGGAGAGGTAGCGGTTGACGCGCCTCAGACGCCGCAGGAGGCTGCCCGTTATCGAATCGAGTCGACTAGCAGCACCTCGATGGCACCCCGGCCGGACATGGAAGGCTGGGTACACTTCGCCCGCCACGCAGAGGAAGCCGGAATCGAGTCGGTCCTAATCTCGTTCAGCCGTTATGAGCCTGACCCGCTCATCGTTGCCTGCGCGCTGGGCCAAGCTACAAAGAAGCTCAAATTCATTATCGCCTACCGCTCCGGGTTGATGCAGCCGACGACTTTCGTCCAGCAGATTAATACCCTCTCCGCTCTGATCCAGGGGCGCGTTGCCTTGAACATCGTCGCGGGCAGCTCGACGTTAGAGCAACACGGCTACGGGGATTTTCTCGCGCACGATGACAGGTACGCCCGCGCCGAGGAGTTTTTGGGAGTCTGTCATTCCTTCTGGCGCAGCGATGGTGAGGTTGACTTCGACGGCAAACACTATCGAGTCGAGCGTGGAAAGCTCCACACGCCTTTTCTCGCGCCGGATAGAAACGCTCCGGAAATCTATATCTCCGGTCACTCCGAGGCGTCTGAGCAATTGGCTCGTTCACAGGGTACGTGCTGGTTGCGTGTGATTGACTCTCCCGAGAAAGTTCAACCCGTGGTGGCGCGTGTTCGAGAATGCGGGAACGCGGTCTGTCTCAGGCTGGGCCTGATATGCAGGCCGACGCGGGAGGAAGCGGTGAGCGTCGCCCAGTCTCTGCTGCCGGACGACAGGCTGGAAAGCACGACGCGCCTCAAGGACGATTCCCAAATGTACAGAGAGGGTGCAGGCGTGACGAGCGACGCGCACTGGCTGAACCGTTCCCTGTGGGCCGGGTTGGTGCCGCACTACGGTCCCGTCTGGACGACCCTATTGGGAACGCCGAACGAGCTTGCCGAGATTTTTCTCACATACAAGCAGATCGGCGTCAGCGAGTTTATCATTTCGGGCTGGCCGGAGGTTGACGAGGTGGATATTTTTGGCCAGGAGGTTCTCCCGCGCGTCAGAGAGGCCGAGCGTCGAGCGTGAACGACTTCCGTATGAACTTTCCGCAGGAGGCACGCGTTGCTCAAACTCTGGCATGACTTAAAGAGATAAGCTCCTTAGAAATGGACATGAATCTCAGGTTCCACTGGATGCTTCCCAAGGGCGGCGAAGTAGCCATGAAAACGGCTCAGGAAACGTCTCGTGTACTCACGACCAAAAGCGCGTCGCCAGCGGCTCTGCCGGACATGGGAGGTTGGGTTCGATTTGCCCGGAGTGCGGAGCAAGCGGGAATCGAGTCTGTCTTGCTTTCTTTTAGCCGTTACGAGCCGGACACCATTCTGCTCGCGTGCGCCGTTGGCCGGGCGACCTCAAAGCTCAAGTTCATTGTTGCTTATCGCTCGGGGTTAATGCAGCCGACAACTTTCGTGCAGCAGATTAACACGCTGTCTGCACTGATCCAGGGACGCGTTGCCTTGAACATTGTCGCCGGTAGCTCGACAGCAGAGCAACGCGGCTATGGGGATTTTCTGGAACACGATGAGCGCTATGCCCGGGCCGAAGAGTTTCTGGAGGTCTGTCATGCTCTTTGGCAAGGGGAGGGAAACGTCGATTTCGACGGCAAGTATTATCGAGTCGAGCAGGGGAAGCTTCACACGCCGTTCCTCGCGCCGGATAGAAATGCTCCCGAAATCTACGTCTCCGGACACTCCGAGCAGGCCCAACGCCTGGCCCTCACTCGTGGTTCTAGCTGGTTACGTCTGATTGACACGCCGGAGAAACTGGGCCCCCTGGTGACCCGTGCTCGAGAGCAAGGGGTCGAAGTCAGTCTCAGGCTATGCGTAATTTGCAGGCCGACGCGTGAGGAAGCAATCAGGGCCGCCGAAGCTATGCTGCCGGGCGAAGAGATCGGCAAGCAGGAACGCGCCATTCTCACTAAAAGCGATTCGCAGACGCTGAAGGAAGCCCTGGCCGCCGCGGACGATGTCGGTTGGTTGAACCGCTATTTATGGGCCGGACTCGTGCCCTATTATGGGTCGTCGTCAATCACGCTTGTAGGAACTCCAGATGAGCTGGCCGAGAATTTTCTCGAGTATAAACGCGTTGGTGTCACCCAGTTTATTATCTCGGGCTGGCCGAAGCTCGATGAGATGCTCATCTTCGGGCGCGAAGTCTTGCCCCTTATCCGAGATGCAGAGCGACACTAGATAAGCGCTGCCTGATGACTGAAGATCCAAACCTGTCAGCCAGTCCTCTCCCCCACGTTGTCGATCGCCTGCGCGAATCTGAAGTCGTGCTTGAACCATATCCGCACTATTATCTCGAGCACGTCTTTCCCGAGGAATACTATCAGACGCTGCTATGCCATTTGCCCTCGAGCAACGCCTATGAGAACTTGTTTGAAGTCACCACTCTTAAACTCGATCACTTCCGGTATAGAGATCAGAGAGACTTGAACGAGGACTGGACCGAGGCGTTACCTCCTAAGCTCAAAGACTTCTGGGACGGTTTCAACGCATGGTTTCTCGGACCCACCTTAGCCCACGCCGTGCTTGATACCTTTGGCGAGCAACTGCGCGCGCGATTCGGCGACGAAAGATCATGGCCCGAGATCTCGGTGGAATCTCAGTTGATCCGTCATCGAGCAGGATACTTTCTAGAGCCGCACTCGGACCTGCACACAAAGCTGGTTGTGCTACTGGTATATCTTGCGTCGGATGAGGGCGCCACACATCTGGGAACTTCGATTTACCGGCCGAAGGATCCGACCTTTACCTGTCCAAACAGCGCCCATCATCCCTTTGAGGACTTCGTCAGAGTGGCCACGGTTCCCTACAAACCTAATTCGCTGCTGGCATTCCTACGCTCCGACCTCTCATTTCATGGCCTCGAGCCCCTCTCGGAGCAAGATGTCGCCACCTGTAAACGAGATTTGATTCAGTACGTACTCTACGACAAGCGAGCGCGCGAGGCACAACTGCGTGAACGACGCCTCGCCGCTATTAAGGGGGCAGCCCGGTGAGCCCGCCACGGCAAGCGACGCGTAGGATCCTCTTCGTTTGCCGTCATCCGATCGGAGAGAGTCTGCGAAATGCGCAGGCGGTCCAGAAACTCGATCGCGTCAAGTTGCTCGGCATATGCGAACACCTACCCCACGATAGGGTAGGGGAGCTTTTCGGCGATGTTGTTTACGTTGAAGACAGTCACGATGCTAGTCAATTGATCGACGCTGCGCGAAGGCTGCGCGAGCGACATGGTGCTCTGGATCAGATCGTTACCGCGCAGGAGACGCTGCTTATGCCGGTCGCTCAGACCCGTGAGGCCCTCGACCTGCCTGGCATGAGCGTTTCCACCGTTCGCCGGGCACTCGATAAGTCGTGTCTGAAAAGAATCCTTAAACAAGCTGGAACGCAAACAGCCGGTGACCAGGTGATAACCACCCTCAACGATGCCAGGCAGTTCGTCAACAAGGTGGGTTTCCCCATCGTGTTGAAGCCTTTGAGGGGAAGCGGCGGTCTCGCGACCTGGCGGATCCGGAGCGACGACGAGCTCGAACTGGCGCTCGACTTGATGCAGCCATCGCCAGAGAGTGCTGTCCTGGCCGAAGTCTACCTTCACGGTCAGGAGCTGTGCATCGACACAATCACGATTGGGAATGAACCCCGATTCTACTCGATCTGCTGCTACCATCCGTCAATACTGGCAGCTTTGGAAAATCCGCAAATCCAGTGGACTTGCGTGATGCCGCGCGATATTAGCGGCGACCAATATCGGGATTTCATCGAACAAGGTCTGACGGCGGTGCGAGCGCTGTCCGTCGGAAATGCCATCACTCATATGGAGGGGTTCCTGCTCGATGGGGGAGGTCTTGGCTTCACCGATGCCACCGTGAGGCCGGCGGGTGCAAGGATCGGTCCGATGCTCGCATTTGCCTACGACATCGACTCGTATCTGGCATGGGCAAGAGTCGCGGTGGATGGTTGTTTTGACGGTCCGTGGGAACGGAGGTATGCCGTCGGAACGATCTTTCTGCGCGGAAAAGGGTGCGGGCTGGTGGAACATGTAGACGGTATCGAATCCGTAAGGCAGCACTTGGGCGAGCTTCTGGTAGAGGCTCGCCTGCCACGGATTGGCACTACGAAATCAGCCACCTATACGGGCGACGGATTTATCACCGTTCGCCATCCGCAAACGCAGGTCGTCCAGGATGCTCTCCAGTTGATCGCGCATACCGTGGGCATTACTTACAGCCAGTTGGAATTAACTGCGCCTTCGAACGGGGCTAACGAAAACGAATGGAACCAACGGCTGCAGTACTTCGACAAGCAACTCAACAAACCGGCCTGGGATGATGACTCTCTCCCAAGTCTCAACGAGGCGTGATGCAACTCGCTATTTGACTCGATAATCTTGACTCGCCACAACGATAAAGAGGGAGAAACCGTGAAATCAGAAGCACCCAGAGCCTTCAATCGGGAAATGTACCACGACCATCCGGAGAACGTGTTCTACGGCACCGATGACGGGTATCAGGACGGATCATTCGGTGAGTTCTCGGAGTTCCGTGTCCACTACGAGAGTGTGGCCCCGGAGAGGCGTGAGAATATTCATATGATCAGCGTTGTGGGCGGCCTGTACGGTCTCAACCTCATTCCGCTCTGGCAGCCCAAGCGGATTACGATCTTCGACATCAATCCCACCGCAATCACGTATTTTCGCATTATCCACCGCGTGTTTACGACAAGTCGGGACGTCGAGCACTTTCTCGGCCGGCTCACAACCGGGGACTACGAGGCCGAGACCGACGAAGAGAAATTCGTGCGAGAGAACATCCGTCTTAAGCAACGGGGATGTTTGCCCCGCTCGCGCGGTTCTACCAAACGTCCCTACGAGCAAAGCTGGCAGTATGCTTTTGAGAACTTCGACTTGACCAAGCAACTTTTGTCCGAAGCTCCTCTTGAAATCCGTACTGAACCCATGGAGAGCCAGAGCTTCAGCCAGTGGCTACGCGACCAGAACAACCTCTGGATATATGCATCGAACATCACGCAATTCCACTATTTCGACTTGGAGTTCGCGAATCCCACCAACGTCGTCTTGCTGCAAATCATCCATCCCGAGCAGCCGCAACTCCTCGATCTGGCTCGCTTGAGTGGAGGGCCTGTAAAGGTCAAATTCGAAATCCCGCTAAGAGCTGAGCGGATCGGTAAATAGAACTCCTAGCTTCACTTACTCCCTTTGTGAAGGAGCAGGTCAAATGGTCAACAAGACTCGCATCACCACGAACGCAGCCGCCCCTGCCACCGGCACCTATTCGCAGGCCATTCGCACAGGTGATCTCGTTTTCGTGACTGCCCAGACAGGCCGAAACGCCGAAACCGGCAAGCTTGAAGAGGGCCTTGAGGCGCAAACCAGACGGATGCTGTCGAATATCGAGGCGATTCTGAATGCGGCAGGATGCTCTCCCGCGGATATCGTCAAGTCAACGCTGCTGCTCGCAGATATCAAGGATTTCAAAGCTGTGGATGCGATCTATGCCGCTTGGCTTCCCGGTCTCGGTGTCACAGCGTTACCGGCCCGCACGGCGTTCGCCGTGGCGTCGCTTCCGGCTGGAGCGCTGGTCATGCTCGAAGTCGTCGCCGCCTATCCGGTTGACTGAACCAGACTTCTTTTTCTTGAGAGATGCGCATCACGACCGTCATTGCGGGTCTAAGCGGTGGAGGAGCCGAACGGGTCTGCGTGAATCTGGCAAACGCCTGGGCGGCGCGCGGTTGGGACGTCACGATTCTGACGGTTTCACAACGAACAGCGCCTCCAGCATATGCCATCGATTCGTGCGTCCGGAGGCGAGACATCGGCTGGCCGCGAGGAGCGGATCCGAAAGAGCTGAACGCCAACTCGGTTGCGCCCGTGCTTCGCGGTCTCCATGGTGTTGCCTGCTCCGAGATCATCTGGGAGATGCCGCTCCTCGCCATGCTCCGCTTCGCTATTCTCGCGACCACTCCCAACGTGGTAGTGGCTCATATCGACTTCACGAACGTCCGCGTGCTCGCCGCTATGCATGAGACAGGCGTACCGGTCATCGCCTGCGAACACACGGACACGAGCCAGTTCTCCATCGGTTCATGGCAAAACACGCGCGAAGCGCTCTACCGGCGTGCGCGTGCGGTGGTCGCGCCTCACCCGACGATCGCGGAGTGGCTCAAGCGGCGCGGCGCCAGGGTATATGCGATCCCGAATCCGCTGAACGCGCCGCCGTCGATCTGCGTCGACCGAACCGGAGCGCGCCGGCGCCTCGTGGCACTCACGCGCCTATCGCAGGAAAAGCGCGTCGATCTCCTCATTCGTGCATTCGCGAGCATCGTCGGCGACTTTCCGGAGTGGGATCTCGATGTCTACGGCAACGGACCGCTGCGTGTGCCCCTTGCGAGGCTCGTCGACGAGCTGGCGCCCGGAAGAGTCCAGCTTCGAGGTTTCACCAACGCCCCCTATGCCATCCTCGCCGGCGCCGATCTATTCGTTTCGGCATCCTGGGTGGAAGGCTTCGGCAACGCTATCTGGGAAGCACTAGCGTGCAGCGTTCCGGTCGTGGCTATGGACTGCGGAGCGCCGGTTCGCTCTCTGGTGCGCGACGGCGTCGATGGTTTGATCGTCCACACAGACAGCACAGAGGCGCTGGCGTCCGCGCTCGTATCATTAATGGGTAACGAGACGGCGCGTAACGCTCTCGCAGCGCGCGCCAGCGAGGTCCTCACGCGTTTTTCCTTCGAGTCATCGCTTCAGAAGTGGGATGCATTGCTGGACGACATCGTCGGTCGTCGTGGATGCGGAGCGAACGGTCCGGGCCCGTGAAGATGCGGCACGTCGACGGCTTCGTTACGGACTCATGAGCAGATCGCGTAGAGTCCCTACCAACCTAGGTTGTTAATGGACATACCGTGGGCTACGTGAACGCTCGATTCGTGAGTAAATACCTTCTCTTGAGCTGCTCGTAGAGACAGTCCCGATGATAGCGCGCGTTTTTGTCTTGACTGGCAACCCTCCACATCTCGTTCCAGAGGTGAATTGCGTAAGTACTTTCGTCGAGCACCGCTTCCACATCGGGTTCTAGTACTTGGCGCCACTTCGAGTAACCAATCGGACAGAAGACCTGGTGCGGCTTTCTGTATTTCTCCAGCGAGCACTTTCTAACCGCCTCTGCCATCAATCTCGGGCCAGTCTCTCCCCAAACCAGGTGCTCCGGGTTTTTGGTCTGACACACTCCCCAGGCATAAGCCATGACGTCACTCCCAGCCGGGGCTTTAAGAATGCCGCTAGTGATGACTTCCAGCCCGCTAACTATTTCGCTGGAGAAAACATACTCCTCGGGAAAATCAAACGGCTTTAGGCAGATGGTGTCGGTGTCCGTCCACCATCCCCCACGATCGAGCAGCAGCTTATAGCGAAAGAAGTTGGCAAAGCCCGCATAAGTTGGATGTCGCTTGTATTGAAAGACGCGCGAGGACGGCAATATCTCATTTGCATCCTTGACGACAGTCCCAAGCGGGATGTTCTTCGGCTCGTCGTAAACATACAGATGGTACTCATGTCCGTTCAGCAGGAATGAAGAGACTGATAACTGTTCCATCACGGAAAGTTCAGGTCCAACCCATAACCCCTGAATGATCTCGTTCATGAGTCGATGCGGCTGACCGGATGCATAGGTGACTTGATTTCTTTACTCGGTTTCTGAAGTTCTATCAACGGATTCCGCCTTCGGATAAACTCCTTCCACACCATAGGGCGGATCCGAGGCCAAGCATGACATGGAGGATACGACCAAACAACCGCGCTTAGATCTCAGTCCAAGAGAACACCCCCGCTTGGCGCCTGTAACGGGCTGGATGACGCCGCGATGAGCATTGGGATGGCGGGCGGGCGGGCGCAGCTGGTGGCAACCCTAGACGCTCCGCCCTCCCCCGAAGCTCGCGAGATCCGCGACGCGGACTGGATCGAGGTACGAGCAGAGGTCACTGGAGAGCTAGATGCCGGATGGCTGCGTAACCGGTTCCGCGGCGGCCTCATCTACAGCCTGGGCGCGGGCATGTCCGCCGAGGCGCGTTGCCGGCGGCTCTGCGCCGCCCGCGAATATGACCTCATCGATCTCGACGGCGAGCGCGATCTGCTGCCGGAAGTCCTGGAGGCTATCCCGAGAGAGCGGCGCCTGATCTCCTGGCACGGTCCGGGGGAGAGTCACGAAGACCTACGCCGGCGCTTCGAACGCTATGCGGAGGTAGGGGCGACCCTGATCCGGCTGGTGCCTTGCGCACGGGTGCTGACGGACGGCTTGGCTCCGCTGTCGCTGCTAAAAAGCCTGCGGCGCCCGGACCTGCTGGCCTACGCCTCCGGGGAGAGCGGTTACTGGACCCGTCCCCTCGCCGCGCGCCTGGGAGCGCCCTGGTTATTTGGACAGGCGTCCGAGTCGCCCGGCGGCACGGGCGGATGCGGCATCGCCCGCTTGATCGAGGACTTTGGCGCGCCCCTTCTTTGGGCTGTGGACGAAGTCTTCGGAATCGCCGGCGATCCGGTGCTTCAAGCCTATTCGACCCGGCTCCACAACGCAGCCTACCGCGCCCTCGGCCGGAAAGCCCTGTACCTGCCCTTCCCCTGCCCCGCCTTCGCCGACCTGTGGAAAGGGATCGTTGCGCCTGGGGCCTTGGATGGTTTGGGCTTCCCCCTGCGCGGGATCACCACCGTCTCGCCCCATAAAGAAGCCGCCCTCGCGCAGGCGCGGATCAGCTCGGCGCTTTCCCGCCAGGCTGGCGCCGCCAATCTCATGATACGACACGAGGCAGGTTGGACGGCGACCACCACGGACGCGCTGGGGGTCTTGGAGCCGCTGCGCCGGCGCAGCATCCCTCTAGCCGGAACGCGGGCAGCGGTGCTCGGCTGCGGCGGGGCAGGACGCGCGGTGGCGGCGGCGCTAAGTGCCGCCGGGGCCGAGGTGTTGCTGGTGAATCGCGGGAAGGCACGCGGACACTACGCCGCGCACCGACTTGGGCTGCCTTTCGTCCCCCTGGCCCGCTTCGCACCCGCCGGGTTTGATCTGATCGTGAACGCCACGCCGCTCGGGCGCGGCCCGGACGAGTGCCCCTTCGACGCAGGGCGCGCCCGTCACGACACGGTGATCGCCGATTTTGTGTACGGCCGCTTCCCCACGCGCCTGACGGCGCTAACCTGCGGCCGTGGCCTGCGGGTAATCGATGGACATGAGATCCTTGGCGTTCAGGTCCGCGAGCAATTTCGCCGCCTCACCGGTCAGCCCTGGCCTGAGCAGGTCGCCGCCACGCCGCCTCCGCGGCGCGCCGGACAGCCCCGGTGAGCGCGCGGCTTCTCCCGGCCTGTTCGGGCGCAGGGTGCTGGGACTATAACTTACGCGAAACCTCGTCAACCCCGGTCGAGCGGCGTGTCGGCGATGAGGTTACGGATGACGGCGCCCAGGATCTCCCCCCGCTCGCAGCCGCGCCGGTACGCGGCTTCGACAATACGCCGGTCGTTCCCACTCGATCCGTTGACCGCCTCGAAGCCGAGGACCATGGGAACGTTCGCATCCTCCTGGCCGGCAGCCGGCGCCCGGTCTTGCCGTACTAGAGGCGCATCCTGCATCCTTGGGTCCGCGGCCTCCGTGGATTGCTGTTTAACGCTGACGTTATCCATAATGATAACCTCCGGGTCTGCGGTAGTACTATCGTCTCTACTAGACAAACGACTCAGATGGACCACCCTCTGAGTGCGAAGGACATTATCCTGCGGAATTATGACGGCCGAATGACCTCAACCGGCGTTTTCCGTAAAGGGCCCTCCCCGATACCGATACCGATACCGATACCGATACCGATACCTCAATTAAAAAGTGTAGCACCGCTATGGAGAATTCCTATTTGCGCTGCACAACGGGGCTTAGTTAAGCTTCATACTTTCTGGCGATGAGCACGGCATTGGTGCCTCCAAAGGCAAAGGAATTCGACATCACGGTGGCGAGGCCGACGTTCGTTCGGGCGTTATTTGCCACGTAATCGAGGTCGCACTCGGGGTCCGGATGCGTGAGGTTGATGGTCGGCGGTATGGCTTGGTGTTTTAAGCTCATGATCGTCGCGATCAATTCCATGGCCCCCGCCGCGCCTAAAAGGTGCCCGTGCATGGATTTTGTCGAGCTCATCGGGATCTGGTAACCGCGGCGGCCGAACACCTCTTTGATCGCGGCGGTCTCGACCGCGTCGTTTTGAAGCGTCGCCGTACCGTGGGCATTGATGTAATCAATCGCCTCGGATCCTATCTTGGCAGCCTCCAATGCCGACCGTATTGCGTGCGCCTGCCCGGCGAGCGAGGGCCGGGTGATGTGGACAACGTCGGTCGTCTGACTGTAGCCGATGAGCTCGGCATGGATCGGCGCAGCGCGGGATCGGGCCCCTTCCAGATCCTCGAGCACGACGATTGCGGCGCCTTCACCGAGCACGAGACCGGTACGGTCCCTCGAGAACGGCTTGCACGACGCCGCCGGATCCTCCGGGTCCTCCAAGGCAAGCGTGCGCAGCGCTTCCCACGCCTTCATTGTCCCGTAGGTCAGCGGAGCCTCGGCGCCACCCGCGAGCGCAGTGTCAACATACCCCAGCGCGATTTGGCGGTAGGCCTCCCCCACCGCCACGGCGGACGACGAGCACGCGGTCGAAAAGGTAAGGCAGGGACCCGTCAAACCGTATTCGAGAGCGATCCAGGCGGCCGGAGCATTGTTCATCGACATCACCACGGTAAAGGGTTGCAGACGCTCCGATCCCTCGCGATACAAGCTCGCATACCCCGCGTCCGTGGTTTCGGCACCTCCCATGCCCGTGCCCACATAGGCGCCGTAGCGGTGCTCGTCGCCGCGTTGGCAAACCAGCCTGGAGTCGATCACGGCCTGTGCCGCCGCCGCCAAGGCGAACTGGCTGACGCGATCCAGAATTTTCAAACGGCCAGAAGGGAAAAACTGCGCACCGTCAAAATCAACCTGCGCGCCGATGCGGATCGACAGCTTCTCGGCGAACGGGGCCCGCAGCCTCCCGATCCCGGACCTTCCCGCGAGCAGGTTCTTGAAAAACTCTTGCGGGTCATTCCCGAGCGGTGAGATCACCCCCAGCCCGGTAATGACCACCCGTCTCAAGGACCGCGTTCCTCCACGGCCGGTTGAGCGTCCTGCTCCGAAACCAAGCGATCGATATAATCGACCACGTCCTGGAGAGTCTTCAGGGGCACCTGGTCACGCGGCACGGTGATGTTGAATTCGTCTTCGATATTGAACAGCAGGTCGATGATGTCCATCGAGTCAAGCCCGAGCACCTCAAGCGAAGCGGCCGGCACGAGATCACCGTGTGTCAGTTCGTTGTGCTTAACCAGCAACGCCTGTAAGCGTTCCAAGGTTGTCATTATTTAGTCTCCGGGATCGGATCCCCTAAGTCACTTCCAACACGGCCCCGTGACAGCTAAACCCGGCGCCAAACGAGGACATCCACCACCAGCCGGGGGGCGCCGCATGCTTCAGAGCGGCGCTGAGCACGAAGTACACGAAGGCGCTGCTGAGGTTGCCGAAGTCGCTCAATGCCTCCCGGCTATGGAGGATCGCCTCCTCGGGTAGCTCTAATCGTTCCTTTAGAGCCGCGAGCACGTCGCGCCCGCCCGCGTGCCAGATCCAAGTGCTGATATTTTGCTTGCTCATACCGGAGCTTTCCAGTACCGTCCCCAATACCCGCTCCGCATAAGCCGCCGCTAGCCTTGGTACGGGCCGGGTCAGGATATTGCGTAGCATCCCCTGGCGCTGTTCAAAACGCAGATCATCGCG
>JBOIDM010000174.1:0-2691 GCA_050740575.1 Gammaproteobacteria bacterium | reverse complement strand
GTGCTCGCCAATGAGCAGGTCATCGATGGCAAGGGCTGGCGATCCGGGGCTCCCGTCGAGCGGCATATGATCCCGCAGTGGTTCCTGAAGATCACCGATTACGCCGAGGAATTGCTTACCGGTTTGGAGGGGCTCGAGGGTTGGCCGGAGAACGTACGCACGATGCAGCGCAACTGGATCGGACGCTCCGAAGGCGTCGAGGCCGAGTTTTCGATCCCCGCGCTCGGGGAGCGCTTAACCGTGTTCACGACGCGCCCCGACACGCTCATGGGCGTGACCTACCTCGCGGTCGCGGCCGAGCACCCCTTGGCGGTGCGCTTTGCGCAACGCGATCACGCGTTGGCCGGGTTCGTCGACGAGTGCCGCCGCATGGGTACGAGCGAGGCGGAGATCGAGAGCATGGAGAAAAAAGGCATGCCGCTCGGGGTCGAGGCCCTGCACCCTATCACCGGCGAGGCTTTACCCGTTTGGGTCGCCAACTTCGTGTTGATGGGCTACGGTACCGGTGCGGTAATGGCCGTGCCCGCCCATGATAGCCGCGACTACGAGTTCGCGCGCCGCTTCGGTCTGCCAATTAAGCAGGTGGTATTCCCCGGGGATGCTCTCAGCGCGGACGTATCGGAGGCTGCGTTCACCGAACCGGGGGTGCTGAGAAATTCAGGTGCGTTCGATGGTTTAAGCTCGGCTGCCGCCTTCGCGGCCATCGCCGAGTGTTTGCGGGAAAAAGGCAAAGGCCGCCGCAAAGTGAATTACCGCTTGCGTGACTGGGGCGTGTCCCGCCAGCGCTACTGGGGCTGCCCGATCCCGATGCTCAATTGCCCGCGGTGCGGCCCCGTGCCGGTCCCCGAGGAACAGTTGCCGGTAGTACTTCCCGAAGAGGTGGAGTTTCAAGGTGTGGTTTCTCCCATCAAGCGCATGCCGGCGTTTTACCAGGCGAGCTGTCCGGCCTGCGGCGGAAGCGCCGAACGCGAGACCGACACCTTCGATACCTTTTTCGAATCCTCATGGTATTACGCGCGCTACTGCTGCGCGGACAGCACCAAGCGCATGCTCGATGATCGGGTCCGCTACTGGCTGCCCGTCGATCAATACATCGGCGGCGTGGAGCATGCCGTGTTGCATTTGCTCTACGCCCGGTTTTTCCACAAGCTCTTGCGCGATGCGGGAATGGCGCCGCATGCGGAGCCCTTCACGCGCCTGCTCACCCAGGGGATGGTGCTGAAGAACGGCGCCAAGATGTCGAAATCGAAGGGTAATACCGTCGACCCGCAAGCGCTCATCGATAAGTACGGGGCCGATACGGTGCGATTATTCACCATGTTCGCGGCTCCGCCGGAGCAATCCCTCGAGTGGTCGGACAACGCCGTCGAGGGCGCGTTTCGCTTCCTCAAGCGTCTCTGGCGCTTCGCGGCGGAGCAACTCGGACGCGGGGTCGTGACTGCGGTCGATAAGAACCGGCTGACCCCGGCGCAAGCGGAATTACGCCGCCAGATCCATCAGACCATCGCCAAGGTCAATGACGATATCGGGCGCCGCTATACGTTCAATACCGCGATCGCGGCGGTCATGGAGCTCACGAATGCCTTGACGAGTTTCAAAGATAATTCCGAACAGGGGCGTGCGCTGCTGCGCGAAGGCCTCGAGACCGTCGTGATAGTGCTGTCGCCGATCGTGCCCCATATCACCGAGGCGCTCTGGGCCGCCCTCGGCCACGCGGATCTGGTCGCCAATGCACGCTGGCCCAAGATCGATGAGGCCGCCCTGGCGCGCTCCGAGATCCGGCTAGTCGTGCAGATCGACGGTAAGAAGCGCGCGGACCTCACGCTCGCCGTGGGAATACCGGAGGCGCTGGTCAAGGAGATGGTACTCGCCGATCCCAAGGTCCGGCGCTACCTCGACGGTAAAGGGATTAAGAAGCTTGTGGTGGTTCCCGGGCGCCTCATAAACATCGTAACCGTATGATGAAGTCAGAGTTTGTGAAAGAATCGTCGCGAGCGAAGGGAGGTCGCGTTCCGCCGGAGCGCAGGAACCGGAGTGTATGTTGAAATACATGAGGATTCCGAGCACCGCCGGAACGCGAGAGCCCGAGCGCAGTAGGTTTTTTCACAAACTCTCAGTGGCCGTCCTAGCGATCCTCCTGTGTGGGTACGGTTGCGGATTTCACCTGCGCGGATCGAGCCCGGTGGCGCTTCGCTTCTCGGGCGTGTTTGTCGAGTCGGCGGGCGCTTCGCAAGTGGCGGGGCAATTGCAGCGCCAGATGCAATATAACGGCGTCGCCCTCATGGGCAAGGCAGCTCTGGCCGAAGCTGTGGTCACGCTAAGAGACGAACGCTTCGAGCGGCGCGTGCTCTCGGTCGATCCGCGCACGGGCAAGGTGCGCGAGTACGAGCTTGCCTATCGCGTCGATTTGATGGTTGCCGACGCCAAGGGGCATTCCTTGCTCGCCGCGCAAAGCATCGATCTGATACGCGATTTCACCTTCGATGAGACCGCGGCGCTTGGAAAGTCCGATGAAGAGCAGCTCTTGCGGCAGGAAATGGTTCAAGACGCGGCCGCGACGGTGCTTAGACGGCTAGAAACCATTAAAGCAAAGTAACGTGACGGCAGCCCGCCCGCGGCCGCGGGTAAAGCTCAAACCCGGACAGCTTGGGGCGCGCATCGAACGCGAGGGCCTCGAGCGGCTCTACCTCA